>NZ_BDGT01000038.1 GCF_001748285.1 Thermogemmatispora onikobensis
ATGTACTCCGATTCTCGACAGTTTGCTGTGGCCAATCCTTTTGGACAAGGAGTAGGAGAAGTACCGCAGGAAGCAGCGATTGTCGCGCGTGATCTCGTGCGTGTTTTTGGCCAGAAGGTAGCGGTCAATCATCTCAACCTGGTAGTGAGGCGTGGCGAGTTCTTCGGCTTTCTCGGTCCCAACGGAGCCGGTAAATCGACCACTATCAAAATGATGGTGGGCTTGCTGCGTCCGACGGCGGGTCAGGTCTGGGTGGCTGGTGTTGATGTCTGGCAGAGGCCGCTGCAGGCCCGGCGCCTTATGGGTGTTCTGCCTGAGCAGCTCAACCTCTATGAGCGTTTGACCGGGCGTGAGTTTTTGACTTTCACCGGTCATATGTATGAGCTGCCGAAAGAGGAGGTCAAGCGGCGCTCCTCCGAGCTGCTGCACTTGTTGGCCTTAGAGGACGATGCTGATAAGCTCATCATTGACTACTCGGTTGGCATGCGCAAGAAAATTGCCCTGGCGGCGGCCCTCATCCATAATCCCCAAGTGCTTTTCCTGGACGAGCCATTTGAGGGGATCGATCCAGTTAGCTCACGAGTGATCCGCGATATCCTGCAAGATCTGACCAGACGAGGGACAACCATCTTCTTTTCCTCCCACATTATGGAGCTGGTCGAGCGCCTCTGCTCGCGTGTAGGAATCATCAATCAAGGGGTGCTCGTAGCGGAAGGTACCTTACAGGAGTTGCGTGCGCGAGCGAGTGGCGCCGCAGATATGCCACGTGACGCCACTCTTGAAGACATTTTCTTGAACGTGATCGGGGTGCGCAACGAAGAACATAACCTGAGCTGGCTCGAGTAAAGAGGAGTCTTGTATGTCATCTCGCCAAAACACGAGCAGCCTGAGTGAATTCAGACTTGATTCGCATAAGCTTCGTTGGCTGCTTTGGCTGCGTTGGCGCCTCTTTGTGCGCGGCCTGACGCGCAATCCGCAAAGCGCCATTTCATTTGTTGTGGCGGCCCTGTTCTTGGCTCTGTGTTGCGGCGGCTCAGCCTTTGGTCTGACCATGGCCTATCGTCTGATGGCTCCGCCGGGCAATGTAGAGCTGCTCTACGTGTCGCTGACTGTGATCACCTTCTTCTGGATTCTCCTGCCTGTCTTCCAGTACGGTCAGAACGAGGGCCTGGACATCTCAAAGTTGCTCCAATTCCCCCTGACACGTGGGGAAATGATGGTTGGCCTCCTCATTGCTCAGTTTATTGATTTGCTGAGCTTTGGGCTGCTCTTGTGGCTGGCTGCCATTATTCTGGGCTTCACGCTCTCCCCCGGGCTGTTGCTTGTGAATATTGTGGCCATGCTCATCTTTTTTGGATTTGCTGTAAGCTGCAGCCAGCTGGTGATGGCCCTTCTCTCAGGTCTCCTGCAGAACAGGCGCTTCCGTGACCTGAGTTATATGATTGTTATCCTTGGTTTTGCCCTCTTTTACATTGCTCAGCAGTTCTTACTGCGTGGCATCTTTGTCCAGAACTTCGCAAAGGGGTTAATGCAGCGTCAGTATTCCCACTATCTGGCCTGGTTCCCTCCCGGTTGGATCGCCCGCGCGATCGAGGCTGGCCTGGGTGGCAACTGGCTGGCCAGTCTCGGCTGGCTGCTGCTGGCGCTGTTCCTCACGCTGATCTTGCTCTATCTCTGGCTGTGGGTACTAGAGCGGGTTGTTACGCAGCCTGAAGTGGGAGGAAGGAACCAGGCCGGACGTAGGTCGCAGCGAGTGGCGCCTGTTGTTTCTGGCTCTGGCCTGATGCCGCCTGCTACCGCAGCGGCAGCGATCCCGACTCTTGCCCAGGGCCAGACCGGAGCCGCCTCCTCCTGGCTCGCACGTTTCCTCTCTCCTCAGACGCTGGCCATTGCCGCCAAGGATCTACGCTACTTCCGGCGCGATCCCCAGCTGCTGGGACAATTGATCATGCCCCTGGTCGTGGCCTGTGTGGCTCTAGTGGCCCCTTTCCTTGGCAGGGATGGCGTTCGCGTCACAGGAAATGACTGGTTCTTTCTCTTCTATCCCCCTTTCATTGTCTTCCTCTACCTCTCTATGCTCTCGATCAACGCTCTAGGGCTGGAGCGCAAGCCGCTGACGGTCCTGCTCCTCTATCCGATAAAGCCAGAGCGTCTCTTCTTTGGAAAAAACCTGGCTGTTCTTGTGCCTGGCATGATTCTCCTACTGGCAATGCTGCTGTTTGAATGCCTCTTTCTAGGCCTGTGGCATCTCTTGCTACCGTTCCTGGTGTCTGGATTGGCAAGCATGGGCATTGTGCTCGGTTGGGGAAACCTGACCTCTGTCTTCTTCCCTCAGCCTGTGATCCAGAGGCGCGGCATGCTGGTGTCAGGCTCCGCCAGCTACAGTGGAGCCGGCTGTACGCGAGGTCTGCTCCAGCTGCTGATCCTGGCTATTACCGTGATCTCGCTGGCGCCGGTCATCCTGGCCATGATCCTCCCGATCTGGTTCAACATGACCTGGATCTGGATTATCAGCATCCCTGCCTCGCTGGTCTATGGTCTCGCTTTTTATCTCCTCCTCACGCGCTTTGTGGCTGCTCCGGCTCTGCTGCGTCGGGGACCAGAGATACTGGAGGCTGTGGTCCGCGATTAGGTAGGAAGGAGAAGCTGTTGAGAGGGCGAGCCGGGTGAGGGGGGGCAGTTGCTGCCGGGTAGCTGCCGGGCCGTCTCCTGCCTTCTTCACGAGAGGGGAGACGACCCGGTCTTCCGGGTCCACCTCGGCCTTAGTTAGCCACTCCGAGACTCGTCCTTGGGCTGCTGTCGCTGTCCCTGTCCCGAGCGCTGACGCAGCCAGAAGAAGAGTATGGGCGCAATGATCACAAGCCCGGTCAGGGTGTAAAGGGCCACCGTAATGAAACGATTGCTTGACTCTGTTGTGGCTGGAGTTGTCCCCAGGGCGGGAGGGTAGAGGCCAGTAATGATGAAATGTGGTGAGCCACCGACGTGGAAGACCTTGACGATCTGGCGCGCTGGTACGTCGAGCATAGCTACATCGCCGTTGGCCAGGGCCACAAAGCCAAACTGGCCATCGCTGGTGATGGCCACCGCCTGGGGGGCTGCGCTGAGCGTGAAGCTGTGGTCTGGCTCCGCTGGCGGTGGACTGCCTGGGACAATTGGGGCCAGGACGGCGAGCTGTCGGCTCGTCTTGTCTGGCACGTAGATATCGCCCGTGATGGCGTCGTAATCCATAGTGCCGAAGTCACCACCCCGGAAGAGCGTCGGATAGATTTCGCGCGTCCCCAGGTTGACCGCAATGATCGTGTGCTGGCGTGTGCTGACATAGGCGATGGAGCCGAGCGGAATGGTAATGGAGAGCGGCCCCTGGGGAACAGCGACAGTGGCCAGGCGCTGACCAGAGGAGTTATAGACTGCCAGGGCCTGGCTCTCCGAAACCCAGAGCTGGTTGCCCGTGCCGCCCGAGATGCCACTCCCGACTACAGCTACTGCCAGACCAGCGACGTTGCTCGCCGCGTGTATCGTTCTCAGCAGCCCACAATTCGCAGGATTGAGCACACTAATGAGAGAGGCCTCGGGACCAGCAGCATAGAGCAGATTGGCCCCTGGATCAAAAGCCATGAAGGAAGGTGCGCCGGGCACATGGGCCGAGCAGACCACCTGTCCTGTGCGGGCTGCGATCATGGTGACTGTGCCAAGCGTGGGCTGAGTCACGTAGAGGAAGCGCCCATCCAGACTGAGATAGGCCATGTGGGGATCTCCCGCCAGGCGGATCGAGGGCTGGACCTGCTGCTTGACAATGTCGATCACGCCGATACCGTTCCCCCCACCAACGACGTAGGCCAGGTTGGGCGCTCCCCCGTCAGCTCTGGCCGTGGGCAGCTCTGCTAATCCTGGAAGAGCAGCGAGGCTCAGGACCGCCAGTAGCAACAATGAGAGAGACCTCAAAAAAGCTGATCCTCGTCCGACAAATGACATCCGCATAGTGCCTGTTCCTTGCTTGGCTTGGCTTGATAGAGCGGCAATGGCTCAGCAGGCTTATCAGGTGCTGGCTGGGGTCAGCGACTGCCAGTGCGCTCCGTTTCCCTGGCCGCTGAGCACGTAGACCGCCGTTGGGTAGGAGAGCGAGAGATAGAGCTGGAAAGGATCAGCTGGATCGACAGCCAGCTCGCTCAAATTGCCGCGGATCGTTGGCAGGCTGGTCCAGCTCTGGCCGTCATCGGTGCTGCGGTAAATGCTAGTGGCGGTTTCGCCGTAAAGTACGTGTGGGTTGCTGGGTGCAGCGACCAGGGAAGTCAGGAGAAAGAAGGAGCGTGCGCTCGCGTCGCGGGTAGTGGGTGTAAAGGTACGGCCTCCGTCGCGCGAGATATACATGCCAGCATCGCCACTGGCATAGATCGGCTGGTTGGGGCCGGCGGTCGTGGCATCAAAGATGCCGCCTTTGATGCCAGCAATCAAGCGCCAATGGACCCCACCGTCGCTACTCAGGGCCATCCCCGCGCTGCTATAGACCAGCAGGTGACCGGGCGCTCCCGGCAGTGGTAGCAGACCGCTGATCACGGAGAAAGGCAACGTCCCGGCCTCGCGGAAATGGCTGCCGCTATCGTGGCTGACAAGCAAGCCATGCTCCTGGCGCTCCGAGAGGTAAATATAGACCTCGTCGGGACTGTCGTTGCCGGCGGCGGCCAGGAAAATAGTGGTTCGCGTCAGACTGGCGCTACTCACCATCAGGTGCCAGGTCCTGCCCTGATCCTTGCTCATATAGAGGCCCGGCGTGCCACGAGCATTGCTCACGCTGGGATAGGTCAGCACGTAGAGGCGCTGGGGATCGCGGGAGCTGACCGTGAGCGAGTAGGTCATGAGGTCCTCCATGATTTGCCCCTGGCCACCAGCGACCTCCTGCCAATGCTGGCCGCCATCTTCCGAGCGGAAGAGGCCATAGTGCGTGGCCAGGAGCAGGACGTGAGCAGGAAGAGCAAGCAGGGAATGCACATGGTTGGCGGCGCTTCCAAAACCATTGCCCGCTGTGACGACTGTGGGGGTTGAGGACGCTGAACCTGAGCCGCTGCCCGGCGGGTTACAGGCCAGCAGGCCCGCTGGCAGCAGCCCGAGCAGCAAGATAGCCAGCGCCATTGGTCCGATGTTCCGCCGCAGGCGTCGCCGTGGGCCGTTCCCAGCACCTCCTCTCTCTCTCTGGGAGCGGCCTCGATACCATTCAACCAATACAACGGCCATGCTCTTTCGTTTCCTCGCTAGAAAGGAGTAAAAAACTTGATCTGTGCCTCGTGCAGCTTATTGTCCAGCGTCCTGACCTGGATGCGGGCTAACCAATCGCCGCTCATGGTCAAGTCACCGTGACCGCTAAAGCTACCGTCAGCGGCTGGCTGGAGGTTCAACACCTCGGTACCCATATCCATATCGAGCATATTCAGGTAAAGGGTCACGCCGATCTGGGTCGCGGGACGCTGCGTTTGGCGATCGCTAACCTTGACGGTAAAGGTATTGGTCCCGAAGCGGTTCGGCGAGATGGTCAGCGTCACCGTAAAGCGACCGTCGCTGGTAGTAGCGCTGGTCGTCAAAGGCTTCGGAGTAGCGGTAGAGCTGGCCGTGGGAGCTGTTTGATTGAGCGCCGTAGTAGTAGGGGTCAACGTCCCAGCGAAGATATTCATCAAGCCGACGCAGATCAGCACTCCCACGCCAAGCAGCGGCTCCCAACGTAGCACAGTCATCAGGCGAGCAGTCAGCCTGGTCAGGCGCTTCTCTCGCAGCTTCAGCTGGCGTGTCCAGCGTCTCTGCTGAATGGCGGTCTCAGAATCATCGGGAGCCTGTTCGATCTGCTGCGCTATCGGATGCGCCTGTTTCTGCTCCAGGCGTTCAAGGCCGTAGGCATATTTGCCATATTCTTTTTTCAAGCGGGGACGCAGGAGCAGCACATGGAAAGCACTGGTCGCCAGCAAAGCGGCCACCAGCACAATCTTGATCAGCAGCGCCCGCCCGTAGGCCGTCGTAATCAGCTCCGCAGGGCTGGTCAAATGGAACGAGGCGCTGAAGGGACCGGTGACAGTCAGTAAGACCACGCCGGCGATCGCCCACGGAGAATAGTAGGGCAGAACTGTGGTTAAGGATTGTGCGCGCAGTGGAGGGGCATGCTGCTCTAACAGAGGCAGATAGCATGTGACAATATAGAACATGCCCCCGATCCAGAAAGCCGAGCCGAGCAAGTGCAGCCAGTCAATCAGCACTGAAAAGAGGAAGATGTTGCTGCTTACCGCAGCGGCGTGGCTGGAGAGCGTCATGGCTCCAAAGAGAGCCAGGCCGAGCAGCAGATTCAGCCAGGCGCAGGCGCGCTCGAAGGGTGCGGGAAGCCGGCGGGCCAGGAGCTGGTAAAGCGCCACCGCCAGGGCGAGCAGGATGACCACCTCGCGCCCCAACCAGAAGGTGCCAAAGCGGCTGCTGGTGACCATACTCAGCAAGAGGGAGGGAGCCAGGGCGCCGCTCCATTGACCGTTACTCAGAAAGAGGGCCTGGCCGATGAGTACGCCCAGGTTGGCCACCAGAAGCAGCAGGAGAGTGGGTACAGCAAAGCGGCGGCTGAAGCGTGAAGGCATCGCCTCTACGAGAGAGGCCGCCACGGGGTCGTCGCTGTTCTCGCCAGAGGGAACCGCTTCCAGCACAAAAAAGCGCCACAGCTGGGCGCCGACCCAGAAGATCGCTCCCAACTCGCTCACGGTCACCGCAACCAAATTGAACAGCCCGACGGCATCGATTTGTCCCGTATAAAGACTGCTGGTATTGCCGCCCCCAAGCAGGTCCTGGCCGGGAGGGGGAGCGTTCCCGTTCAAATGGGGCACCGTCCCGTTGGGTTCGACAATGGTAAAGAGGAACGAGCCGCGAAGGACATGCCCATCGACGTTAGAGACGCTGCGCCAGACAACCACGTAGACGTCAGGGGGCAGGTTCGCTTTTAAGCCGAGATCAAGCTCATGGTGATCGCTGGACGAAACATGAGCATCTCCTGCATCGACGCGCTGATTATGACTATTGACCACGGCGGCGCTGCTCAGGGCCGGATTCAGATCCTCGCTAAACCAGAGGCGAACCTCTCTCGGAGCGGTCCGCAAGAGGGCATCCTGCGAGGGATCGGAGCGCAGGAGCACAGCGTGAGCTTCAGCTGTTCCGGGCAAGAACAGGAAGAGAGCCAGAGCCACCAGTGCCGCTACCGTTGTCGGGCGCCAGCGGGCCGGGAGGCGCAAATTCTTGCTCATCAGCATTGTCCTGTCCTCAGCTGTATAGGCATGATCATAGCCTTGCTTGGCCTCTCCTTACTACCTACTCTATGGATACGCGAACAGAGCGGGAAAGATCCTAGTCAAGAGGAAGAAAAGAGATCTTCACTACCCCTGGTCAGTTCCCATTGTCCGATGATTACCACGGGGTGTCAAGAGACAAGGGGCGTCGCTGCGGCCCGAAGGCGTGTCCAGAAGCGTCGATCTGCAAGAGGGAGGCTCGACGCCTGCGGCTCAGGTAAGCTATAATAATACTGTATGACGGAGAGCACCAGCGATCTTGCAGAACTCGAAGCTCGATTACAGATTACCTTTCACGATCGACGATTGCTGGAGCGCGCGCTGACGCATCATTCCTGCTGTCCTGAGACGGCCATTCGTGACTCGTACGACACGCTGGAATTTCTAGGTGATGCGATCATCAGCGCCCACGTCGTGGAGTATATTTATCGCAACTTCCCGGAGGCCTCCGAAGGAGAAATGACCTCGCTCAAGTCGGAGGTAGTCAGCCGGCGGGTGCTCTCGCGCATTGGACGTCAACTTGGCCTCTTTGATTTCGTGCGGGTCGATACTGCCAGCCTGCGCACCTTCAATGAACGCTCGCGAGATTCTCTGTGCACTGATGTCCTGGAGGCGCTGGTCGGGGCCATTCACATCGATCAGGGGCCGGAAATCGCCCGTGAGTTCGTAGCCCGTTGGATTCTGCCAGTTGTCAAAGAGGTGCACAGGCAGCTCTTCAATAGCAATCCCAAAGGACGCCTGCAAAATATCGTTCTCCAGCGCTCCGGCTGCCTTCCTCGCTATCGTGTCCTGGAGGAAGGTGGCAGCCGGAATGACCGCACCTTCACCGTCGGGGTCTTCGAGCATGATCTGCTGCTCGGTGTTGGCACAGCTTCCAGCATCAAGGAAGCGGGGCGTCTGGCAGCGCTCGACGCTCTCCGCTCGCTCCAGCAAGAGAGGCCTCCCGAGACCCCGGCCTGAAGGAGGCATTGGCTCCACACTTGTGGCCTTGCTCCCATTGACTGGCTGCCTCGCTCAGTCAGGCAGGCTGAGCAGACGCGGCAGCTTGCAGGGACTGGTGGCCCGGTGTAGAATGGTAGTGCTCAATTGGAGATAGGTGAGTAGCGTACCTGGGGCCTGGTCCTGGGCGGCTTCCGCTACGGCGCGGGGGCTTCCTCCTCGGCCTGCACGGCTACAAGCTGAGCGCGAGCAGTCTGGGCTGCTGTCTCTGCTCTGTGGCCAGGCTGCCGGGCCATAGGGGGGCCAGGCGCAGGTCTCAGTGAGGTTGGACAAAGGAGTCACCTTTATGGCTGCAACTCGTCCCATTCGCGTGTTGGTTGCCAAACCAGGACTGGATGGGCATGACCGTGGCGCGAAAGTGATCGCCCGTGCCCTGCGCGACGCAGGCATGGAGGTTATCTATACGGGCATTCGACAAACGCCAGAGATGATTGTTGAAGCTGCCATTCAGGAAGATGTCGATGCCATTCTTTTGAGCATCCTCTCCGGCGCCCACATGGCCCTCTTCCCCCGCATTATGGAGCTGCTGAAGCAGAACGGCGTCACCGATGTCCTCGTGGCCGCCGGGGGCATCTTGCCCGACGAGGACGTCCCCGCGATCAAAGCAATGGGAATCAAGGGGTGTTTTGGGCCTGGAACCCCCATTGAGCAAATCATTCAGTTCGTGCGTGAGAACATTCACCCTGAGCGTCTCCAGGTAGAGGTGTAGGTGCGGCTTGCAAAACCAGCATCACAATCTGATCGAACGTCTTCTGAGCGGCGACCGGCGCGCGCTGGCTCGTATGGTGACCCTTATCGAAAATGGGGTAGCTGGTACGCGCGATGCTCTGGCTGAGCTGCATCGACACGCCGGACGCGCTCACATCATAGGCATCACGGGGGCACCGGGGGTAGGCAAGAGTACCCTGGTGACGCAGCTCACGCGCGAATTCCGTCGTCGTGAGCAACGTGTAGCGGTGATCGCTGTTGATCCCACCAGTCCGTTCTCTGGCGGCGCCTTGCTTGGCGATCGTATTCGTATGATGGAGCTGGCGGGTGATCCGGGCGTCTTCATTCGCAGCATGGCCAGTCGTGGCAGCCTGGGCGGTCTCTCTGCCGCTACGCGCGATGTCGTGCGCGCGATGGACGCCGCTGGTTACGACCCGATTCTCATCGAGACCGTCGGCACTGGACAGGCCGAGGTTGAAATCATGCGCGCCGCCCATAGTGTCATGGTGGTTTGTGCTCCTGGCCTCGGCGATGAGGTCCAGGCTCTCAAGGCCGGTATTCTGGAGATTGCCGACCTATTTGTCGTCAGCAAGAAAGATAAGCCGGGTGCCAACCAGACTGCCGCCGAGCTGGCCATGCTCTTGAGTCTGGCTCCCGATCGGCGCACGGCGGCCTGGCGCATTCCGATTGTCCTGACCAGTGCTCTCAAAGGCGAGGGGATTGATCAGCTAGTAGATGCTCTGGAGCGTCATCGCCGCTTTCTGCAAGAGAGTGGCCTGCTCCAGCAGCGCGCCCAGCGTCAGATCCGTAGCGAAATCGAAGCGCTAATCCTACAAAAGGTGCTCCAGCAACTTGAAGAGGAGATCAGCCCTGGTGAGTGGCAGCGCCTGCTGAGCGAGGTCGGCGAGCGAGCGCGCGATCCCTATAGTGTTGCACGCGAGCTAGAGGAGCGTCTCGGCCTGGTGCGCTAAGTGTCGCACCAGTCATCAGGGAGTCAGGCAACCGCAGTGGTGAAGGAAAGAGGCAGGGGCCTCAGATGGGAGAAGCAGCGGGAGAAAAGAGAGGAGAAGAGCAGGCATGGTTGTAATCGATCTACGCGGACGTGATCTTGTCTTGCTGCCACCTGCCGACTGGGGCGCCTTATCGATGGACGAACTGCGGCGGCGCCTCTTTGGGCCGCACCTGCCGGAGCGGGTGGCGGCCCAGCTCGGGCGTGATCGTCGTCATGGCTTCTTGCGTACGCTTCCTATCCATCTCACAGCCGTCAAGCAGGCTTTGAGTCAGCAGAGAACCCCTTTTCAAGTCGTCTTCGATGAGCGTCCGGCTCTACCATTCGTCCCGCTCCCCGCAGTAGAAGCGCGACCTTACCAGCAAGAGGCCCTGGAGCGCTGGCTGGCGGCGCAGGGAGCGGGTGTCGTAGTTCTGCCGACCGGCGCAGGTAAAACGGTCGTAGCGGCTCTGGCCATCCATTCTCTGCAGCTTTGGACGCTCGTCGTGGTTCCCACGATTGACCTGCTGCAACAATGGCGGCTGGCTCTGGCCTCCATGCTACAACTGGCGCCGGAGAACATTGGGCTTTTTGGGGGTGGCGACAAGGACCTGCAACCGATCACCGTCATCACCTATGACTCGGCGGCCCTCTATCCCCTGGAGCTGCGACGCTTCGGACTGCTCGTCTTCGACGAGTGCCACCATCTGCCGGCGCCGACTTATCGTCAGATCGCGCTCAGCGCTTTTACGCCTCACCGGCTTGGCCTCAGCGCCACCCCCGAACGCAGCGACATGGCACACCTGGAGCTAGAGGAACTCATCGGCCCCGAGGTCTACCGACGTGGTCCGGCAGAGCTAACCGAGGACCGCTATCTGGCCCAGTATCGGGAAATCCGTATCGAGGTAACGCTTCCCCCCGAGGACCAGCAGCGCTATGACGAGCAGCGAGCTATCTATCGCTCCTTCCTGCGCCGCCGCAGGATTGCCATCCGCTCACCGGAGGATTTCCAGCAAAAGCTGATCTTTCTCAGCGCTCGCGACAAAGATGCCCGGGCTGCCATGCGCGCCTGGCGGGAAGCGCGTCACATTGCTCTCAACTCCGCCGCTAAATATGAGCAGATCGAGCAATTGCTCAAACGCCACGCCTGTGACCAGGTCATTCTCTTCTCCGAATACAACCAGGTTGTTGAAGAGATCAGCCGGCGCTTCTGCCTGCCGAGCGTCACCTACAAAACTGCCGCCGAGGAGCGCCAGCTCATTCTAGAGCGCTTCCGCCGAAGGGAATACACCAAGCTCGTCACTGGGCGCGTCCTCAATGAAGGGGTGGACCTTCCTGACTGCCGCGTGGCCATCATTGTCAGTGGGAACAGCACCAGGCGTGAATACATCCAGCGCCTGGGTCGTGTTCTGCGCCCCAAAGAAGGGCAGGCCATCCTCTATGAGCTGGTCACCAGTGGCACCACCGAAGAGGAAATCGCCCGCCGGCGGCGCCAGTCATCCTAGTGCCAGAGAGCAGCCGGTCTGTCTGACCTCTCTTTCGTCTCAGGCGCTAGCTGCGAGGCGCTACCTTCCGGCCTGTGAAAGAGCAGAAGGACTGACCTGCCTCCCACTGATGGGGACTGAGCTAGACCTTTTGCAGTGGGACTGCGGCCAGATACTGGCACTCGATGTAGGCTTGATACATCCCTGCCGAACCCTGATCCAGAGTAGGCTGATCGTTGGGCGGAATCACCCGTCCCGTATAGGAATCGGCTGCGGCCTTCTTCAACTGCAGTGCCAGGTCGAGTGCGCTTTGACTGCCCATCTGCTGCAAAGGTGTCTGAGCGAGCTTAGCACTGTAGGTACGCATATTGGCCACCCACTGGCGCAGATCGCTCAAGGCATTATTAATATGCTGGATATGCTGCAGCATCGTGCTATTCTGACCAGCGATCTCCTGCAGATGGCTGATCTCGCTGGCCATCATATCCAGGTAACCCTGAGTAGAAGGGGAAGAAATGAGACCGATCGGAATCTGGAGCAGCGTAGGCTGATCAGCGGGAAGATCGCCGCTACTGCGAGCGTAATCGCTGCCGTCGATCATAGTAATAATGCGATTGGCCTGACGCCAGGCCAGACCGTAGTCGTGGGGACCTTGCAAATCGTCGACGATGCTGCCGGCCTTCTCGTTGATGGACTTGATCGTCTCGAACATTTCCACTGCGATGCCCACCTTCTCGGGCAGGCCCGGGGCCATATAGAGCAAGTGCTGCAAATAGGGGAGGGCGGCCCTATTCAGATTGCCGGCATAAAGCCTGGACCCACTGGGGGCCTGGGGCTGTTGCTGAGCATCCTCCAGAGTAATGAAGAAGCTCACGGCCTGCGAAAGCAAGTTAGTATGCTGGGCATCGCCTGGGTAGACGAGGCTTGCCTTGCCGTTGCTAAGCGCCAGCTTGCCGAGGGGAATAATGCGGGTGCCGCTGGCCTGCATCCAGGCATAGTAAGCCTGGTTCGCCGCCGGTGCGGACAGGCCGGAAATCTCGATACGGAGCACATCGGCGTGGCCCAGCGCGTCGTCCTGGAAGAAGACATAGCCGGGCACACTCGGCGTCGCCGCTGGTTGGCTGCTTGGCTGGCTTTGACGAGGCCAGAGGCTGGCAACACTGGCGCCCAGAATAATGATACAGAGAACAACCCCACTGATAATAGCATAACTAAGAGGAAACTCCTTCCCGCGTCCGCGCGCTGGAACGGCAGGCAGTACCGCCGTAGTCGCGGGAGGCAAGGCCGGCACCGGAGGCGCGGGCGGGAGAGGCTGAGGAAAGCGAGCGGGAACAGGGGCCGGCAATGGCGTACTGGGGGCCGCGCCGCTCTCCGGGGTCACCACCGGGATGCGCCGTGTTGTCTGGGCGGTAGCGGCGGGCAGCGGACCAGAGAGAGCACTGGGGGCCTCCTCGGAGCCGTGGCCATCGCGGAGCAACTCCTCACCCAGCGAAAGCTGACCCGTGGGGAGGGCCGCACAGGCTTCGGCGACCGCCTCAGCCAGCGCTGAAGCACTGCGGAAGCGCGTCGCCGGGTCCTTAGCGATCGCCCGAAGAATCACCTCTGAAAGCCCTGGCGGGATGCTCGAATTAATCAAGATCGGCGGGGTCGGCAGCACATTAATATGCTGCATCATCAGCGCGACGGCGCTCTCGCTGCGGAAAGGCTGCACCCCAGTGCACAGCTCGTACAGGATGACACCGAGCGAGTAAATATCGCTTCGCTCAGTAGGGGGCTGGCCACGAGCCTGCTCGGGCGAGATATAGAGGGCACTCTGCAAGCTGCTCGTCCCTTTGAAAAGCGTAGCGAGGCCGAAATCAGTAATGCGCGGCTCGCCAATCTTACTGTGCAAAGCATGGCGCTGATCCAACAGAATATTGGAGGGCTTCAGACCGCCATGAATAATCCCCTGTTGGTGAGCGTAATCGAGGGCGGCTCCGAGCGCTTTGAAAAGATAGACCAGGGCAGAAATAGGAGGAAAGAGTCCCTTGCGCAGAGTATGCTGAATATAATTGGCCAGCGTCTCCCCCTCTACATACTCCAAGGCCATACAGGCCGTTGTGCTGTTGGTCTCCGGCACACGGAGCACCTCGAAGCCGAGCAGCGACACAATATTGGGGTGATGCAGGGCGCTCAGCATCTGGCCAGCTTGCTGGAAGCGCGCCAGGAAGTTGGGATCAGCCTGCAGATCGCTGTGGAACAGCTTGAGCGCGACCACCTGGTTGCGCTCAAGGTCATAGGCCATCCAGACCTCGCCCAAGCTGCCACTGCCCAGTTGCTGCTGTAATCCATATCTGCCAATGCGGCGCGGGATGGTGCTCATAGCAACCCCCCTCTGTTCAGGATGGTGGTTGTCCTACAGTGTGTATGCTCTCTCCCTTACATAGAACACGGTGGCAAGCGCCCATTTTGTGAGGACAGCGCTGCGCTGCTTCCTTGCCCAACCAGAGCGCCCGAGGGCGAGAGTTGCCGCCAGCCAGCCCAATGCCCATCCATTGCCTTCCCGTCTGTACTATACCAGATGCGGGACAACCATGCAATGAGATCATACCAATGTCTCTGGGTCAGCTTCTTTACAACCTTCACGACAAAATTCTTTTGAATAGGAATGATTTTATCGATCATAATGATATTTTATTGCTCTTTGCTCGGCAGAACCCCCGATGTCCCTCATACCCTCATGAAATGGGAGAAAGGTCCCGCAACTCGCGCGGCTGCAGACCCCCGCACTAGCCAGCGTGGAGCGAGGAGGTCACTGCTAGGCAGTGCCGCTTGTTTGCGATATAATGCCTCTGTCCGTTAGAGAACGACGGGGGCGAGAAGTCAGGGAGATCGTGTGTGCGTCTCAGTCTACAAGATGTCAAGAAGCAGGTCTATCGCCGCGGGGGAGAGCGTTATCTAGCGCTGCACTGGCTGCAGCCGGGAGAGCTGCGCGCTGAGATCGCTCGGCTCCTTGCTTACTATGAAGGGCTGCGTGGGCAGCCACGGCGTGCCTTTTCGCTGGATGAAGCCCGTGCCTGTATTGGGGACTACCGTCTTGCCGATGGTCTGATTGCCGTTCTTGGAACCTGGTACACCTGGCAACAGCCGGCCTGGGCCGACGAGCTGAATCGCCTTGCTGTCGGCGAGCAAGCGCTGGTGGCCCTCCAGCAAGCAAGAATCTCCTCCTCCGTTCAGCTCCGTCTCGCACTCTTCGACTATGTCAACAGCAGCTACGATGGTTTTCTGGCTGGCAGTGAGCGCACAGCGGCCCTCACGGCCTTTGCGGCGCGTTTCTCTCTCTCGCTCTCCGAGCTAGAGCGACTGCTTGCTCTTGACAACGA
Source organism: Thermogemmatispora onikobensis (assembly GCF_001748285.1). Lineage (NCBI taxonomy): Bacteria > Bacillati > Chloroflexota > Ktedonobacteria > Thermogemmatisporales > Thermogemmatisporaceae > Thermogemmatispora > Thermogemmatispora onikobensis. The sequence goes on from NZ_BDGT01000038.1 coordinate 14,843, forward strand.
AGACGAAGCCTGCCTGGTGCGGGTGAGCGAAAGCGCGCCCCCGCCTGAGCTGATCATCGCCCATTACAACCAGGCTATCTTTGAGGCGGCTCTCAGCAGCGCAGCTCAGGTGACCTTTCTTCTCGATTCTCGGGTGTTGCCTGCTGCCGAGCCGGTTGGTCTGGGAGCGGTGATCAAGCGCTTCTGCTATCTGGCCCGCCGTCTTGGCGTCTATTATGATCTGGACTACGCCGAGGAGCTGGAAGGTGATCCTCTGCCACTCTCCGAGAATGGCCAGCCCCCGCGTCTGCGCCTGACCTGTTATGGACCCCAAGAAATGACGGGCCTCCCTCAGCAGTATGGGCAGCGGCTGGCGCGTCTCTGTCGCCTGCTCCTGGAGTACGCGCCCTCTGCTGGACCGGGAGGAGCGAGCAGCCGACGACGAGGGCGCGGCAGCGGCAGCGGCCAACGACTGCGCAGGGCCATTGTGGCCGCCGAGGCCCTGGTCTATCTGGGGGAACGAGCCTATCGCCTGCCCCTGGACTCTGCGCTGCTCTCCTTGCTAACCCTGCCGGGGGCGGAAGAGACGGGACGGCCAGCGAGGGTAGACGAAGCTCTCTTTGACAGCGAGCTGGAAAGCGCCTTTGCCGCTGCCTTCCAGGCGCTCGAGCGCAGCCCTGGTCAAGGACTAGAGGGCTGGTATCTGGAGCGTGAACCTGAGCCACTTCTGCTACGAGAGGGCATCTTTATCCCCGATTTCGCCCTTTCACGAGGGCAACAGCGCCTTTATGTCGAGATCCTGGGTTTCTGGACACCTGCCTATCGAGAACGTAAAATACAGAAATTGCAGCAGTTACGAGAGCGTAGCGATATTATTCTTCTCGTACCTCGCGAGGCGCGGACAGCCTTCGCTGCCCTGGAAGGGGCCTTTCCCATCGTGGGCTACGACGGCCAGGTGGCCCTCAGCGATCTCCTGCATCTGCTCCGCAGCCGTTACGATGACTTCGCCAGGCGCCTGGCTCTCCTCGACCGCGAGGCCATACGGCAGCAGATTCGTCGGGAGCACTTCGTAGCTGAGCGTGACTGCTATCCGTTGCTGCACTGCTACCGGAGAACCGAGCTGGAGCAGGCAGCAGCGGTCATGAGTGATCAGAGCATTCGCTTTCTTCCCGGCGTCGGCCTCTATACGCAAGAGTGGTTTGAACGCTTTGCCGCCTCATTCGTAAAGTGGATAGAAGAACGTGGCACAACGGCCTGGAGCGCTGTAGTGGCTGAGCTACGCCGGCAATGGCCATGCCTGGCAAGCTGTGATGATGCGGCTCTGGAGGCTCTGCTTGAGCAGCTCGAAGGAGTGAGCATTGTGCACAGCTCCATCTTTGAGGCGCAGATCACCTATCGAGATATGGGGAGCGCAATCACGACCGAAGCCAGCAGCACGAGCAGCGAGTCGCCATCGCTCGCTGTTATAACGAGGGAGCGGCCAGTGCGAGAAGGCAAGCCGCGTTCTGGCCCTGGAAGCCGGGGCGAGAAAGAGCGTCGCTCGCGCACCTGCGCCTCCCAAGATGTCGCGCAGCCTGATCTCTGGGCCTGAGCAGGGCACAGCAGCGCCACCATCTCTGTTCTCTGCTTGCTTGGTAGTAAAAACAACACGGGAATTGCTTCTTAAGGATAGAGAATGGACGTCAATGAGCTTCTAGGCGTGACGCTTGGCACATGTACACTAGAGCGGATCATTGGACGTGGCGGCATGGGAGCGGTTTTTCTGGCGCAGCAATCGCGACCTGTACGCACAGTCGCCGTCAAGGTGCTGATTCCTTCCCTCAGCTACGACCCCGAGGAGCAGCGCAATTTCTTAGAGCGCTTTCGTCGCGAAGCTGACACTGTTGCTCGCCTGGAGCATAAAAATATTCTTCCTATCTATGAATACGATGAAGCCCTCGTCGGTAATGAAAGACTGGCTTACCTGGTTATGCCCTACATGCGCGGGGGAACATTGCGCGACCGCATCGATGAGATGAAGCGCGAAGGCCGCCACTTTGACCTGCGCATCATCGTCAGCTACATGAGCCAGCTCGCTGATGCCCTCAACTATGCCCACAACTTTGGCATCGTCCACCGCGATGTCAAACCCGCAAATTTGCTCTTCCACCTGGATGGGCGCTTACTCTTGAGCGACTTTGGCATCGTGCGCCTGGAGACCTTGCCGGCCTTGACCGCTATTGGTGACTTCCTGGGCACCGTTGAGTACGCCTCGCCCGAGCAGGTCAGCACCAGCGAGGTTGATCAGCGCTCCGACATCTATTCAATGGGGGTTGTGCTCTACGAACTCCTGACCGGCGACGTGCCCTTTACCGGTACCACGCCTTTCATCGTCATGAACAAGCATTTGAGCGAACCTGTCCCCTTGCCGAGCAAGAGGCGTCCCGACCTGCCGCCAGCGGTCGAAGAAGTCGTTCTCAAGGCCCTGGCCAAGCGTCCCGAAGATCGCTATCAGAGCGCGCTAGAGCTAGCTGCCGCCCTGCGCAGCGCCGTGCTGGGGGCCTCGCCTGCCCCTGCTTCGGGCGTATTGCGCATCAGCGGCAATGCCGACAATAGCGATCTGACCGTTGCCGAACCGGTGAGGGAGGCGGTGAGCGAGGTTGTTGGAGCAGGACCAAAAGGCCGGGCGGGAGGCCCCTCCCCAGAAGGGCGCACTCCCTGGCAGCAAGGGCCACGTCCCTGGGAATGGCCTTCGCAGCAGCAAGTTCAGGAGCAGCTCACGCCGCCTGTTTCGCCGGATGAAGAGACCGAGCCTGCCCCGATCTTCCACGAGGGGCGGCGTCTCTTCTACTATAGCCTGATCCTCATCGCCCTGGTGGCCCAGTTCCCGATTCTCGCTCTACTCTACGGGCTCAGCAGCGGCAAGGGCCTGCTGCTGGCTGACCTCGGGGTCTTGCTGGCCACGGGTGTCAATCTGCTAACCCTCGCCGCTCTCGGATTCTGCGGCGTGACCCGCTCCTCTCTGCGCAATGTCAGAGGAGCCATCTACCGCACCAGTGCAGCCTCCCTGATTGCCCTGGCCGGCGCCACCCTTTTGGTTGGGCTGACTGATGCCGCCGCTCCCTGGCTGCCGCTGCTGGCCTATATCCTGCTGTTAGGCAGCAACATCTACGCCGTGCGTCAGCTGGGGCAAGTCGATGTGGCCCACGATCAGGTCGAAGTCGCGCCCGTCCATTGGCGGGCCGCTGCCGAGGCAGCTCTCACCGGCCTTCTGCCCCTCACCATCATCTTGATCCTGACTTTCGCTACCTCAGCCCAGCACCTCTTTGCTTCTCATCTGCTCAATATGCTCGGTTTATTGCTCATAGCTCTTGTGGCTGCTCCGACGCCAGGCGCGGTCGTAGCCATAGAGACGCGCAAGCTCTCCACGGCCTCCTTCATACGCACCAGTGCCTGTGCTGGTCTCTTCATGTTTCTGGCGGCCTTTCTGCTTGCCTCTGCCTGGGGGCTACTCATCGCCAGACAGAGCTGGTTCTTTGTCCAGTTTAATCCTCCCTGGATCGCCCTGCTCCTCTGGGCAGGTCTACTGGCCCTGATCGGCTCCCTGCGCGGCTTACTCGATGCCTATCTCTACCTGCGTATGACCCCGCGCAGCCCTTAAGGCCGACCAGGCTGGTGGCAATGGCCCATCTCCATTGAATTGAGTGCTGGAATCTACCCCTCAACATCGAAAAGCGTAGCTTGACGAAGAGGGCGCTGTAAGGTATACTGTCCCTCAAAACTAGAACAAAATTTCTAATTCATCCCCGAAGCCTAAGCGGAAGAAAGGAAGCAGGTGACAGTTTGAACCCGAGCCATCTTCGGCGAGAAGCGGAGGTTCTCCCTCTGCGTCAGCCCCCGCGCAGCGATGACGAACTGGCGAGTGCGAATCACGAGGAAGATGACGCCTTTTGGAAGGAGGCGCGTCCCACCAGCGTTGTGCGTCGCTATCAGGCCCTGGTCGATGTAAAGACTGAGGTTGGCCGGGCCCGCGCCGATGCCCTACCGGAGAGCAGCCTCGTCAGCGCACGGCGTGGCACTGCTCAACGCCAAAGCGAGATGAGGACACCCGGACCTGCGCGTCGCCGGGCCAGCGAGCGTCAGCCTGCACCAGGCCCGACAGCCGCTCCATCGGAACGGGCCCGCGAGCGGCGCACTGAGGAGCCATTGCGGCCAGCACTGCCATCCCAGAAGACCGCCAGGCGCTATCACTGGCTCATGTGGCTGGGCCTCTTCTGGCTCACGATGGTCGTTGGCTGGGTCGTTCTGAGCGCCCTGGCCGGCTGGTGGCAGACTACGCTCGACGACTGGCGCTATGGGCGTCCACGCACCTTTCAGGTCGATGCTGTGGTGGGACATGGCGATTCCTCTGCGAACCCAAGCCATTTTATCGCCTTGAATCTCAATCGCCACGTGGAGATTATCGAATTTCCTGGCGGCGATGCTACCAAGGCTCGCATCTACGTGGGGCCAGTGCTGGTCGGGCCTGGGCAGGATCTGGCACCGGTGACGCTCAGCTTCCAGGACGTCAACGGCGATGGCAGGCCCGATATGGTTGTGACCATCGAGGACAGCCACTTTTTCTTTATCAACGAAAATGGTTCCTTCCGCCCCGCTCGCCCTGGTGAGCCGCTCAGGTTCACCTCCCCCTGATACGAGAGCGCTTCCTCGTCCCCAGCCCCAGGGCAGCAGGGTCCACAACCACCCTCTCATCGGGAGAGAGCTGGCCAGGGCCAGCACCTCTCCCCGGCCAGGAAGGCCACAACCGACTGGCTGGCGCTGCTTTGCACCCTGGCTGGCCTGCCCCCTTTGCGGAAGAGAGCAAAACAGAGCAGAGCAGACGCGGTCAGACTCAGCTGTCGCGCTCCGATTGCGCAGCTGCCCCCACGGTTTGCAGCGCCGGCGACTGCTGACGCAGCTGACCTGAAAGCTGAAACTCGGGCACAACACTGACTTCCGCGGCAGCTGGGAGGGAATAGGCGCGCCCTTCAGTCCCTTCTTTAGTGGACGGTTCTGGGCGTAATGCGAGAACAGCGAAAACGATTATCCATGCAATGAGTAGTATCAGAAGTGTCCAATATATAATAGTTTGGCTTAGCAGAATAGCGAGACCGCTCATGGGCACATCCCTTAGAAGTTTAGATACGCCGACATTCTCGTAGACGATAACCAGACGACAGTTTAACGATGGCTAGACCAAGGTACCGCCGTAGTTGTTGGCTGCAGGCTGCGAGGATCTTACAAGGACAGAGACAGGCTGGCCTCGCTCTGTCGAGCGTGATGCCTTCTTCTCCCTTCTGGCTGATAACCTCTAGAGAAGCAACCGACCGTACAGACTCCCCAAGGTTTACAAACGTATCCTGCTCTAAAAAGTTACGTTGGAGGAAAGGATTTTTCTCCCCTCGATCTCTGGCGAGGTTAGCGGGCGGCATCCGCCCCATGCTCCTGGCAAAAGGGAACTTGACCTGCGTAGACAGCCGTGGCCTGGCTGGCCTCAGCATCTACTCACCTGGCAAGCAAGCTGGCTCTCTCTAGTAAGATAGCCCTGGAGAAAAGCGCAGCTTTGCCGGGCAGGCGCTCAATCCAACCCGATCGAGTCTCCCTCCCCTGCTTGTCTTCCCATCGGGAGAGGAGCATAATAGAAGCGGACGATTCCGGTGGAAGATCGCTTGAGCCAGCGCTAGCTGAGCCTGGTAAGGAGAGAGTGCATGGAGCGTGTCAACTGGCAACGTGTTCGTGATGTCCTCATTAGCATTGTTTGCATCTGTATTCTGGGCTGGTTAGGGTGGAGCATTTCCGGTCTCTTTTTGCATGCGCTGGTGCTGCTCCTGCTGGCTATGGCCATAGCTTTTCTGGTCTCGCCCCTTGTCGACAGGCTCCAGCGTTTTGGCCTGCCGCGCTCGCTAGCCACACTGCTCGTCTACGCGGTGGTCCTGGTGGTAGTTGGGAGCCTCTTCTACGCCTTACTCTTTGCCCTCATTCGTCAGGCCCAGACCTTCTCGGTGACCATCCAGAATTATGCCTATCAGCTTCCTGAGCTTTCGGCAAAGCTGCAAAAATTCCTTGTTGACCAGGGCATTCCGCAAGAGAAGATCGACAGCGTCTTGACGCAGATCGAGGTGCAGGCGACCGACTTCGCGCGTTCGCTCGTCAACAACATTGTCGGCTTTCTCTTCACCCTCACCGATCTCATCGTCAATGTCGTTCTGGTGACTGTCCTCAGCTTCTACCTGACCCTGGATGGCAAGCGAATCCGCGACAGCCTTTTCAAGGTAATGCCGAGGCGCTCGCTCCCTCACTTTCTCCTCTTCGAAGATGCTCTCAACCGCGTCGTCGGCAACTATATTCGCGGTCAGTTAACACTGGCAGTCATCATTGGAGTCCTGGCGGGTCTGGGTTGCGCCACCCCCTGGCTGGGACTCAGAGACTACGCCTTGATTGTGGGGGCCCTGGCCTTTCTCTTTGAGACCATTCCTATGGTAGGCCCGGCCCTGGCCTCATTGCCGGCGGTGGCCATCTCCCTGCTCTTGCCCGAGCCGTTTCCGCGCACCTTTGTGGTCATCGGCTACTTCGTGATCATTCAAATTGTCGAAAGCAATGTGCTGGGTCCGCGCATCGTGGGGCATGCTGTGGGGCTGCATCCAGTGGCCTCGATCCTGGCCTTGATCATCGGAGCCCAGCTCTTCGGAGCCTTTGGCGCCCTGATCGCCACCCCGATTGTTGCCGCCGCCTGGGTGGTGGTAACCAGCATCTACCGCTCCCTGGTGAAAGGGGAGAGCGCCGAGCAGATCTTGACCTCGCGTCGTCAGCCGTGGGTCTTACGCCGGCGTCGCACTCAGCAGCAGCCGGGCCTGACCGGTGAAGCCAGGGCCGCTCAAGGTCTGCCGGTGACAAGCGAGGAGATACTTGAGCGAGGGATGAACCGTGTCAGCGCCGCTCCGGCTATCAAGAAGGGGATCGATCTGGAGGAGAAGATCGAGCAGCTCGACCTTCTGCGCCCCTTTCCCGAGCCGCAAGAACAGCGCCACACGGTTGTTCAGGGTGAGCAACAGGAGCAGGATGAACCCGTCGAACGCTAAGGAGGGCAAGCGGCCAGCTTTAGCCTAGTGCCCCAAAAGCTTTGCGAATGGCGTCCTCGCCTTCTGGACTCACCAGTGCGAAGATCTCGTCATCTTCCTCGATCACGGTGTCGGCGTTGGGGATAATGGGCTGGTTATTCCGCACGATCAGGGCCAGGTTGCTATTGCGCGGCAGGTTGATCTCGCGTAGGGTCTTGCCGATCGTGGGCGACTCCGCGGGAATGCGCAGTTCGACGAAGTCAAGGCCCGCCCTGCGTAGCTTCATGAGCGGCACAAAGCGTGTTGTTGGTATCTCCGCCTCGATGAGCGAGAGAATCGCCTTGGTTGGGCTGACAGTGATATCGATGCCAAGCTTCTGAAAGATCTTTTCGTGTTTCGGGTTGTTGAGCCGGGCGATGGTGCGATTAACGTTGAAGCGTCGCTTGGCCATCTGGCAGATGACCAGGTTGTCGTCGTCTTCACCGGTGACGGCGATGACCACATCGGCGCGCTTGACACCGGCATCTTCCATAACGCGCGCTTCGCAGGCGTCGCCACGCACGACGGCTTCCCCCAGCTCTTCGCTCAGCGCCTGATAGCGCGCGGCATCCTTCTCAAGGAGCAAGACCTCGTGTCCCTGGTTCAGGAGCGTTTTGGTGAGGTAGTAGCCGATGTCGCCACCGCCTCCAATGATGATATACATAGAGCTATCCTCTATTGTTTCTCGTCTTGTTGCGCTGCTTTTGCTGCTGCAGGCTCACCGAGGAGTGCCTCAGCCAGCATCTGCGCCCCTATCGTCGTAGGACAGAAGGTCTCCAGTCCCAGCTCGTGATAGGTGCGCTCCCGAATCGGGTCGTAAATACGGCAGACGACCTTTTTGACGTGGAAGATTTCCTTGGCGATCTGGCTCGCCATGATGTTGCGATTATCGCCATTCGTGACCGCCGCGAAGGCGTCGGCTTCCTTGATACCGGCGCGGATCAGGATGTCCTCATCGACCCCATTGCCCAGGATGGTCTCGCCCTTGAAGTCGGGGTCAAGACGCTGGAAGGCTTCGCTGCTATAGTCGATGACCGAGACCTGGTGACCCGCGCGATCCATCATATTGGCCAGCGTTGCGCCAACGCGGCCACAACCGAGGATCACTATTTTCACCTGTTGCCTCCTGATCTGCGGTGAGGGCTGGCGTCCCTCCCGCCAGTAGTACCAGCCTTGACTTGCTGACTGACCGATGCCTTACCTCTCCGCTTGTGGACAGGTGTGCATAGTGGGGAAACCCACCAGACGATATTATATCATTGCTGTGCCAGTTCGCACGCTCTCCCTGACCGGGCCTCCTCGTGCCTGTCCATCGGCCACCTTTCAGGGCAGGTGTCTCTCTTGTCGAAAAGGCTGGGCATGATACAATAAGGCCCATGAAGCAAGGCTATATCTTGAAGACGATTGGCGAGCGCCGGGTCTGGGATAGCTTTCTAGAGCATCACGATGGCCATCTGCTGCAGAGCTGGGGCTGGGGTGAGCTAAAGGCCGAGGCGGGTTGGCGACCGCTGCGCCTGGCGCTCTGCGAGCGGGCGACGGGGCGCATGGTGGCCGCCGCTCAGGTCCTCTGCCGCGGCGCGCCCCAGGTGCCATACTGGTGTGGTCATCTGGCTTACGTTCCTCGCGGTCCAGTGCTCGACTGGTCTCATGAGGAAAGCTGCTCTGCTTTCTGGACGGCCCTCCACCGCCTGCTCCGCCGGCGTGGAGCCTTAGCCCTGCGCCTGGAGCCACCGCTCCAGGCCGGTACCGAACTGGGAGAGACGGTGACCCGTCGCCTGCTGACTTGCAACTTCCGTCCTGTGCGCACCATCCAGCCTCTGCGCACCATCATGGTTGATCTCCATGCCGATGAGGAGACGCTCCTGGCGCGGATGAAGGAGAAATGGCGCTATAATCTGCGCCTGGCTGCCCGACGGGGTGTCAGGGTACGTGAGGCGCAGACCCTTGAAGATGTGCGCGCCTGGTACGAGCTATTGAAAGTTACAGCGGCGCGCGATGGCTTTGGCATCCATCATTACGAGTACTATGAGCACGCCTGGCTGATTCTCGCTCCTCGCAACCAGCTCGATTTGCTCCTGGCCGAGTATGAAGGGCGGCTCTTAGCGGGGATCTTCGTGGGACGGATGGGACGCGAAGCCGTCTATCTCTATGGGGCCTCCAGCAACGAGCTGCGCCAGCTGATGCCCAATTATTTGCTCCAGTGGGAAGCAATGCGCCGCGCGCGCGCCGCTGGGGCTCTCCGCTACGATCTATGGGGGATTCCTGAAACGGAAGACGAACATGAGCCGCTGGCGGGGGTTTACCGCTTCAAGCGCGGCTGGGGTGGCCAGCTAGTCCGCTTCATCGGCGGCTACGAGTATGTATATCGTCCACTCAGTATGAACCTGGCGCGGCGCCTGCTTGGCGAGCGTCTTGCTCTCTAGGGAGGCGCTCGCCCCCTCCCCACGCACCTACTTACACACCTGTACTGCTTCCTCCGCTCTCTCGCTGTGCTCGCCTCACTTTGCCCTCTCGGAGCTGTCACCTTCAGGCCGGCTGATCCGTGTCTCTGGAGGGAAGAGCCAGGTAGAGAGAACAGGCTCTTTGTGATTGGGCTGCCAGTGGGTATATAACATACGTTCTCTCGCTCTGGATATCTTCCCCCTCAAGAGATGCAAGTCGTTTGCGAGCCGTATGAAGGTCAACAGCAGGCTCATTTTCCGAGTGGCCTGCTTTGCTCTGTTGCCCTGCGCGGGCAGGGTAGTACTAAGGAGGCGCCATGTCCGGTGAGCGTGGATGTTTATTCAATTCGCTGCTCTTTCTCATAATCGTCTTTGTGCCGATTGTCGGGCACATTATTGAGACGTTCATGATTCTAGAGGATGATCATTCAGCTGCGGGCAAGCTCCTCTGGCTGGCAGTCATCTGGCTCATCCCCTTCCTTGGGCCATTGCTCTACCTGCTCTTTGGCCAGAGGCGTCATCATGTTGCCTTGGGCCAGCCAAGTTATGGGACGCGCTAAGACCGGGAAAGGGATGAAGGCGCAGTAGTCCGGGCTTCGCGCAGCATGGCCCACAGGCGCAAGCCCTGGCTGTGGGGAATGGGCGTCTCGCTGGCCACGCGAAAGCCATGCTTTTCGTAAAAGCCGACGTTGCGCGGATTCTGGGTTTCCAGGTAGCAAGGGAGATGGCGAGCGTCGGCCTGCTGGAAGACGACTTCCAGCAAAGCGCTGCCGATTCCCTGGCCCTGGTAAGGGGGATCAACGCCCAAGGCCCAGAGGTACCAGTGTGGCCCATGAGTGTGGAGCGCATGCTGGCGGGCGGCATAGCGCTCGGCCAGGCCGATCCGCCAAAGACTACCCAGGCCGAGGCGCAGAGGAGGAAAGCGCAGGCCGATGCTCAGCAGGCGCTCCAGCGTTGGGGTCGTCTCTCCCGGTGGCAGCCAGCAAGCGATCCCTTCCAGGCCAGAAGTGGTGTAGACCTGGCCGTAGCGCAGACAATACTGCACCGTCATGGTAAACAGGCCGGGCAAGACAACGGCCCGTCGCTTCTCCTCGGGAAGCACAAAGACCATCAGTGGATCGCGTTGGAAAGCCCGGGCCAAAACCTGGCAGGCCTCGGCTGCCTTCTCCGCTGGTAACAACATGGGTTCAGACCTTGACTGATTCATAGCCTTCCTTTCGTCCTTCTCTTCTTGTTCAGGCAACCTGCCCTACTTCACACCTCTCTGGCCAGCGGGCGAGCGACCTGGAGTGGTCATGAGGCCAGCCAGGCCACGTCGCAGCCATCGCCACGCTGACCCTTGACAGCGCCAGCCATCTCCGCTATACTAACTAACAACTATAATGTACCCGAACAATTGAACCGACGCGGTTAGCGCTCTCATCAAGACGGGTGGAGGGAGACGGCCCTGTGAAGCCCGGCAACCCGCCAGCAGAGCTGCTGGCAAGGTGCCAATTCCGGCGGAACACCGTTCCGCAAGATGAGGGGAACCTGGCAATGATGCTAAAGACCCCTTTTCACAAAAAGGGGTTTTTTCTTGCCCCGCGTACCGGTACCGGGCGGGTACGAGTGTGCTCACCAGTCGTCTAGCGGTCAATCGAATCGAGAATGACGTTGACGAGGACGAGTAGACGTCGTGTGCGGCTACAGAGAGTCGGTGGCGCTGAGATGCCGGCGCTGCGGCGGCGTTGAAAATGCCCTCCGAGTTGCAGGTTGAAGGCCCGCGTTGGCGGGCGAGTAGACTGTGCCGGGTGGCTCCGTTACAGGCTGCAGTGTTGCGAGCAACAAGATAGGTCCCAGGCAAGGCAAGGCTTCTGCTGGAGAGGAGAGCCGCGGTCGAGCCTGGGGCGACGTGACTCGGCAACACTCCAAGGCCAGCGTCGTGAGGCGCTGGCAAAACAGGGTGGTACCGCGAAGAGACTGTCCCTCGCCCCTGGGTAGGGTGAGGGTTTTTTTGTTCCCTTTTTGTTGCAAGGAGTGTGCACATGGTGGCTCGCGTCGAGCACAGCGTGGTGACAGGTACACAGCCTGCTCCTGTGAATCACTTGCAAAGCTATACCTTCGACTCGTTGCCGCTTCAGTACGGTGGCCAATTTGGCCCCGTGACGCTGGCTTACGAAACCTGGGGGCGCCTCAACGCGGCAGGCGACAATGCCATCCTGATCGCTCATGCCCTGACGGGCAGTTCGCATGCCCACGATCCTGAGCACCCGGACGACCCGAAGGCCGCCTGGTGGAACCCACTGATCGGTCCTGGCCGGCCCTTCGATACGTCGCGCTACTTTGTCGTCTGCTCAAACGTGCTCGGCGGCTGCTATGGCAGTACTGGCCCTGCCTCGATCGATCCGAGCACGGGGCAACCCTACGGCATGCGTTTCCCGCTGGTCACGATCCGCGATATGGTCCATGCCCAGCGCCGCCTGATAGAGCACCTGGGTATTCGCCGCCTGGTTGTGGCCGGCGGCTCGATCGGGGGACAGCAGGCGCTGGAATGGGCAGTCTGCTACCCGGAGCTGGTGGAGAAGGTCATCGTGGTGGCCGCCACGGCGGCTTTGACTGCTCAGGCTATTGCCTTCAGTGAAGTGGGGCGCCAGGCCATTATGCTCGACCCGCGCTGGCAGGGCGGCGATTATCCGCCCGGCCAGGGACCCGATGCCGGCCTGGCCATCGCGCGCATGCTCGGCATGATTACCTACCAGAGCGAAGAGGCAATGGAGCTGCGCTTCTCCCGTCGCCCGGCTCGCTCTTGTGAGATTCCTACACCGACCCGCACCCCAAGCCTGGGAAAGCGCTTCGATGTAGAGAATTATCTGTATTATCAGGGCCAGTCTCTGGTGAGGCGCTTCGACGCTAACACATATCTGTATCTGAGTCGCGCAATGGATCTCTACGATGTCAGCGAGGGCTACCCTTCTCTGGATGCAGCTCTTGCTCGTATTCGCAGCCGTGCGCTCTTTATCGGCATTCGCTCTGACTTTCTCTTTCCGGCGGCGCGGGTCCGCTGGCTGGCCGGGCGAGTGCGGGAGCTTGGAGGAGATGCCTCCTATATCGAGTTGGATTCTCCTCATGGCCACGATGCTTTCTTGAAAGAGTGGGAGCAGATGAGCGCTGCTCTGCGCTGGCTGGAAACCTGAGCACGTTCCGCCTTGCTGGGGGCCCACCCATTTCCTTGCCCGAAGCGCCGTTGATTTTCCTGTCCGCCTCTACGGTGGCGGTCTGTCGTTAGATCTGGTTTGTCTCAGGAGTAGATTCTCTCATGGCACTGAACAGCAATCGTAGTTATGGTTTTGAGACGTTGGCGTTGCATGCAGGTCAGGAAACGGCTGATAGCGCCACAGGTGCCCGGGCCGTTCCTATCTACCAAACAAGCTCGTTTGTTTTCGATAGCCCGGAGCACGCCGCCGATCTTTTCGCCCTGCGCAAGTTCGGCAATATCTATACGCGCATTATGAATCCCACTCAGGACGCCTTCGAGCGTCGAATAGCAGCCCTGGAGGGCGGTGTGGGGGCGCTGGCAACCGCTTCCGGCCAGGCGGCGGAGACGCTGGCCATTCTGACTATTGCTGAGGCAGGCGATGAGGTGGTCTCCTCCACCAGCCTCTACGGCGGCACCTATAATCTCTTCCGCTACACCTTGCCGAAGCTCGGCATCACGGTGCGCTTCGTCGACAGCCGGGACCCGGAGCAGTTCCGCGCTGCGATCACCGAGCGCACCAAGGCGATCTACACCGAGGCCCTGGGCAATCCCCGGCTGGATATGCTTGACATCGAGGCAGTAGCTGCCATTGCCCATGAATACGGTGTTCCTTTAATTGTTGATAATACCTTACCTACGCCCTATTTGTTGCAGCCGCTCAAGCATGGGGCTGATATTGTGGTGCATTCGGCCACCAAGTTCATCGGCGGACATGGCACCTCCATCGGCGGGGTAATTGTTGATGGCGGCAAGTTTGACTGGGCCAATGGCCGCTTCCCGGCCTTTACTGAACCGGACCCCTCTTATCATGGTCTGCGTTATGTCGAGGCTTTTGGGCCGCTCGCCTATATCATCAAGGCCCGCGTACAGTTGATGCGCGATATTGGCGCCGCTGTCAGTCCTTTCAATGCCTGGCTCTTCCTGCAAGGGCTGGAGACGCTTCCCTTGCGCATGGAGCGCCATAGCCAGAACGCCCTCCGTATCGCTGAGTTTTTAGAGGAGCACCCAGCGGTGAGCTGGGTCAGCTACCCTGGCCTGTCCAGCCATCCTCAGCACGAGCTGGCGGCGCGCTATCTGACGCACGGCTATGGGGCTATTCTGGGCTTTGGGATCAAGGGAGGACTGGAAGCCGGTAAGATGCTGATTCGCCATGTAGAGCTGTTCTCTCATCTGGCGAATGTGGGCGACGCCAAGTCACTGATCATCCATCCGGCCAGCACCACTCACTCGCAGCTGACCCCCGATGAGCAGCTCGAAACGGGCGTAACCCCCGATTTTATTCGCCTGTCGATTGGCCTGGAGACAGTTGAAGATCTGATTGAAGATCTGGATCAGGCGTTGCGTGCGGTCTCGACCAAACTTGGCGAGCCGCTTGGTGTTGCGTAGGAAGAAGCGAGGCCAGCAAGTGGTGCCTCGCCTGGGAGATAAAGGGTGATTGTCAATGGATGTTGAGTGTTCGCTCTGTGTGCTAAAGTTTGGTGGTACCTCTGTTGGCAGTGGCGAGCGTATTCGCCGTGTTGCTCAGATTGTGGCTCAGGCGGCCAGTAAAGCTCTCAACGAGGGGGCGCCTTTCCCCGTCGTGGTGGTCTCAGCGATGTCGGGCATTACAGATCAGCTGCTGCGCATTGCCCATTTTGCCCGGCGGGGCGAGAGCCTCGAGTGGCGCCGCGAGTTGGCGGCTCTACGTGATCGGCATCTTCAGGCCGCTGAGAAGGCTGTTCATGATGGAATGCGCCTGGCGGAGCTGCGCGCCACTCTCGAAGAGGCGCTGGCCGGGCTGGAGCGTGAGGCCGCTGGCTGTGAGGGCTATGTCGACGCCGTAGCGGCCTGGGGTGAGCGTCTCTCGGTGCTCTTGCTGGCTGCTGCCATCAATGATCTCAGCCTGCCGGGAGTAGCGGCTGCTCCAGTGCGTGAAGAGGTTATCGTAACGGGAGAGCCGCAGGGCCATGCGCCGAGCGAGCCGGGCGCTGTCATTGGCGCTGAGCCGCTGGAAGAGGAAACGCGCGCGCGGGCGCAGCAGCTGCTGCTGCCTTTGCTCCAGGGGCGGGGGCGGACGGTCCCGGTGGCCCCGGGCTTTATCGGGCGCACACCTGCTGGTCTGGTCACAACCCTGGGGCGCAACGGCTCCGACTACTCTGCCACTGTCATTGGGGCCGCGATCGACTGCTGCGAAGTTGCCATCTATACCGACGTGGATGGGGTCATGTCCGCCGACCCGCGCATCGTTGCCAATGCGCGTCTACTGCCGGCCTTGACCTATGCGGAGGCGGCGCGCCTCTCCTGGTTTGGGGCAAAAGTCTTGCATCCGCGCACCCTGATCCCGGTAGCCCAGCGCAATATCCCTGTGCGTGTGCGTAACACCTTCCGGCCACAGATGCACGGCACGCTCATTGGGCCGGAGGGCAAGTATCACAGTGGGGCCACGGCCATCACCGTTCGGCGGCGCCTGGCCCTGGTGACCGTTGAGAGTACCAACATGTTTGGTGCTCCCGAGAACGCTGGTCAAGTCTTTGCTCTGGCGGCTCGCGTTGGGGCGGCCCCCGTGGCCATCTGCTCCTCTTCTGGTCATCATCTCTCGTTTATGGTCGAAGAGCAGGCCGCGGCCTCTGTTGTCTCCTTGCTTCAGCATGACCTGGGTCACTGGCGAGTTAGCTGTCGCCCGGGTCTGGCGGCCTGTGCCTGCCTCGGCTCTGGTTTTACGAGCGATCCGATGAGTCCGGCCCGGGCGATCAGCGCGCTGGCGCGCGAGCGCATTCCCGTTATCTCCCAGGGTGCTTCCGAGCAGGGCATTATTCTCATCGTTGAAGATGGTGACAGCGAGCGTGCTCTGCGCTGCCTCCATCGAGATTTGATCGCGCCGGTGATTCCTCTTGTACGCCATCCGGCCCATGAAAAGCGTCTGGAAGCGCTGAAGGCCCGCTAGAATCGAGAGGACGCGCGAGTAGAAGGCATGGGCAAAGGAGGATGCCTTGACGATGCAACAGATGCAACAACGTCTCCCGGTGGCGGTGCTCGGGGCGACTGGCATGGTAGGGCAGCGCTTCATCGAGCTATTGCAAGGCCATCCCTGGTTCGAGCTGGTAGCTCTGGCGGCCTCTGACGTGCACGGGGGGCGCCCCTATGGCGAGGTAGCGCGCTGGCGTCTTGGTGGCAGCATGCCCGAGCAGGTAGCCCGGCTGCCGGTCTTGCCTTGCCGCCCGGAGGCCCTGCCAGAGATCAAGATCGCCTTCTCGGCTCTGCCAGCTGAGGTGGCTGGTGAGGTCGAGGCTGCTTTTGCACGGGCCGGCGTGGCCGTCTTCAGCAATGCCAAGAGCTACCGCATGGAGCCTGATGTACCACTGTTGGTGCCCGAGGTCAATGCTGAGCATGCCCTGGCCATTCAGCAGCAGCGCAAACGTCGGGGCTGGAGCGGCTGCATTGTGACGAATCCGAATTGTTCGGCCACGCCGCTGGTGATGGCGCTTAAGCCCTTGCAGCAAGCCTTTGGCCTGCGCAAAGTTCTGGTGACGACCCTGCAAGCGATCTCTGGGGCTGGCTATCCAGGTCTGCCCTCCTACGATATTCTCGACAACGCCATTCCTTTCATCTCTGGTGAGGAGCCGAAGGTTGAGAGCGAGACGCTCAAGATGCTGGGCGAGTGGCGTGAAGAAGAGGGTTTCAACTGGGCGCCACTGGTTGTGAGCGCGCACTGCAATCGTATCGCCACGCGCGAGGGCCACCTGGAGTGCGTGAGCGTCGAGCTAGAGCGCCAGGCCTCACCCGAAGAGGTGATCTCGGCCTGGGAGCACTTCCTGCCTGAACCGCAGCGTTTGCAACTGCCGAGCGCTCCTCTGCCACCGCTGATCTACCGCAGCGAAGAGGATCGTCCACAGACGCTGCACGATCGCGATGCGGGTCGGGGAATGGCGGTCACCCTGGGGCGCCTGCGTCCCTGCCCCGTCTTGAGCTATAAATTTGTCGCCCTGGCCCATAATACTATCCGCGGTGCAGCGGGTGGCTCCCTGTTAAACGCAGAGCTATGTGTCAGGAAGGGCCTGCTCTGACCAGGGTCTGGGGAGGAGGGTCTGGCCCCTGCTGAGGTCAGCAGCCGATTGACAGACGGACTGGCGCACCTGGGCAAACCTATCCGTTCAAGGTGCGCCAGCTTTGTCTGGCAGCCCGCCTGCTCCCTGGCCGGCGGCGGATTACTGACCTGCTGCTGCCAGGGTTGCCTGGGTGCGAATCAGATCGGGAATGAGGTATTGTGCATTGGGGCTGCCCAGCCCGGTCACAGCATCCCAGCCTGCTTCGGCGGGGTAACCGGGCACATTCACACCCTGGTCGACGCTGTTATCTCCCACAGTAATATCGTGGAAATCGCGCTGGTAGTTCGCTGAAGCAGCAATGGTATACAGGGCTGGGTTCAGAAAACCGAGTGGATGACCGGCCATCTGATTGGCAATCGCCGCCAGGGCTGCCCACATTGGAGCGGAGGCGCTGGTCCCACCGACCGTCTCCCAGACGCCGTTGAAGTAGAAAGCCAGGTTGGTTGCCGGGTCAGCAGCAGCGGCCACATCGGGAATGCCACGTCGGCCCTGGAAGGCTGCCTGAGTAGCGGCAGGCAGGGACTTCTGATAGGCTGGCTCCGGGAAGAAGCGACTGAAGCCGCCACCGCTCTTACTCCAGCCGATCTCATGGACCTGCTGCCCCTGGCGCAGCAACGTTGTCCCCCCCACGCTAGTCACCCAGGGCACGTCGGCGGCGAAACTGGTCGTGGCCTTGGGCGAGAGCCGCGACATATTCAAATCGGCGTAATCGGTGGCGCCGTTGTCTCCCGAAGAGCTGAAGAAAGTCATATGCTCCTCTAATGTCGCCCGCTGGAGCAGGGCGTTCCACTCTTGGATCTCCTGCTGACCAGCAGCATCCTCCAGCGTTACCTCGGAAGCCCCCCAGCTTTGGGAGACGATCGTGCCCAGGTGGTGATCGATAGCATACTGAATCAACTGGCGAAACTCGGGCAACCCGACCGTGCCTTCCGTCTCCGCCACGGGGCTGACCAGTACCACAATCCTGGCGTCGGGAGCCAGCGCATGAATGATCTCCACGTCGAGTTCGGTTTCTCCGGCCCAGCCGCTCTTATCGTGATGGGGATCGTATTCCGGCTTCTGGACCGGCTGAATCACTTGAACCCTGGTGAGAGGCAGGTGAAAACGACGACTGAAGACATCGAGATCCTGCTGCAGGGTGGGGCTGCCAAACGAGACGATATCGATAATGGTCTGGCCCTTACCGGTATAGCCACGCTGGATCAGCGGCTCGAAGCCGTAGTATTGGCGAAGCTGGAGAGGAGTATAGCAAGTGACTGCAGAGCTGAAGAGGACTGGGGGACAGCTCTCGGCTGCTGCGCTGGGAGTGGCTGAGCGCGGCGTGGGGGTCGTCGTGGCAGTGCCCCCAGTTCCAGGCAGACCCGCGCAGCCACTGAAGGCGAGTGCGAGGGTAAAGGATATCAGTAGCCATAGCTTGAGGAAAGGCTTGTATTGGCCGTGGCCTTGCATCCAGCTCTCCTTCTGGAAAATATCCCTGTCTGCCCTGCTAATCCATGACATGAGCGGGCACAGACAGCGCAGCTCCCCATAGCGGTTCACTGCGGCCCAATGCGAAAGCAGTATATCGTGATGGCTCAAAAAGGTCAATTCTTCCTCTGAGTGGTTCGTCTCCTCTCAAGCGATCTCAGAAACTCGACAGAAGGAAGCGACTGCTCCAAAGGGCGCAACAGCGGTGGTGAGCCGATAAGAAGCAGGCGGTTAAGAAGACTCCTACCTCGCGGTACTATGGTCCTAACAGTAGCAAGGCGCGCTTGACCGCTCTCCTCCTTTCAGAGTACATTCAGGCATGATGACATAGAAAGATATCAATGAGAAGGCGCGCAACAACGCGGCTCATAATTTCAACGATAGGAATGCAGCATGCTATCATTTAAGGACCGTCAAGACAGAGTCGCAGAAACGCAAGAACGAGTTGAGGAGCCGATTCGCATCCCTGGGCTAGTCACCCAGTTGTCGCCGGTTGAGCAACTCGCCTTTCCGGATCAGTCGGTCTCCCTACCTGGTGCGACTGACCTGAGCGATGGCCGGCAGACGCCTCTCCCGGAAGTGGCGGGTGAGGAAGAAGAGAAGCAAACGGCCTTGTTGCCAGTAGCCAGGGCGGAGGAGGGGACAGAGTATGCCGTGCCCGAGACCGGGCAACTGCCAGAACTGCAGACGGCCCTGCTGCCGTTGGTCAGCTCCACCAGCGCCAGCGCGGCGCGTCCCCCGCTCATCATTCGTGGCGATGGCAAAAAGGCGCTCAGGCGTCAGGATGGGGCGCTGCGGCTTCCACGCAAGCGCTGGCATGTCCATGCGGCGGTCCTGGTCCTGGTTGCGCTGATTCTCACTGGCACCCTGCTCACGGTGCTGCCCGAGAGTCCGGTCGGGGCCCGGAGTGGGGGCGGGCTATTCCAGTCCATTATGAACATGATCCCGAGCAACAGCGGCAGCTCCAGTACCCTGGATCTGGCCGCTATGCGTGCTGCCACGGCGACGGCCATTGTCCGCAGTGGAGTAGGTTACGATCCCGGTCCGAGCAACCCGACTGGCACGCAGTCGGGGCCGGTCGTTGGCAGCAGTGCGGGTGATCCTTTCCCCTATGGCCAGTGCACCTATTGGGCCGATTATCGCTATCACCAGCTGACAGGGGTGTGGGTGCCCTGGGGCGGTAACGCCGATGAGTGGGTAGCGGGAGCCAGAGCCAATGGCTGGATGGTCTCCACCCAGCCGCACATTCCTTCCATCGTTGTGCTGATGCCGGGCGTCCAGGGAGCCAATATCTACTATGGCCATGTGGCTGTGGCTGAGAGCCTGACCTCCGATGGCGGTGTCTATACAAGTAATATGAACTGGTACGCCAATGGCGGCGGCTGGGGAATCGTCTCCTACTATACATTCTATCCCGGCAGCGGCGTCTATTTTGTCTGGATCTAGCCGCCAGGCTTGATGTAGCTAACCTGGCCCACGCTGCCAGATCTAGCTCAGCTCGCCCGCCTGGCAGCAAGGAGGAGAGGCCGATCTGACAGGAGAGACCGGCTTCTCCTCGTTCTGTCCTCCTCACTCGCTGTAGTCTCAGGCGCCTCCTTCTGTGAGTACGTGCTCCAGGAGCACTTGCTCTGGTTAGCTCTCTCCCCTTTCTATGTCCCTCTGGCCGTCCACCCTCTTCCTGGCCGTCTACTGACGTCACTTGACTCCATTTGCTCCTCGCGCTTGCTTCACGGTTGCAGGCTGCTCAGAGCCTGACAAGACTGGCCCTCAACGACATTCTTCTCAAAACGGGTGTGAAAGACGATTACTGTTTGCTTGCTCTTTAGAGGTGTTTAGTACAATATTCCCATGTAGGAGCAAGAGCGCCTTGACCGTCAGCGGTCCACTGAGTAGAGTCAAACACATACGGAAGGCAACAGGTTTGACTCTAGCCAGATCGGGGAGCGTATATGTCATGGTTGAAGGGTCGTCGAGACGGTACCAGTGGAACGGGGATGGAGCAGCAGCAGCACACTGCCGGGCAGGCTGGAGTGAGTGGAGGGCCAGCGGTGCTTGCCGAGCGGCAAGCGCCACTGCTGGCCTCGGCTGTAGCGACTAAGGCTTGCCCGCTCATCCAGACTCCAGAAAAAGCGCCGCGAAAGCCACCGACGGAAAGAGAAAGGCCGTCCGCTGCTTCGCCGGTGGTGCATAGTCAGGGGCGCCCACCGCTGGTCATTCACGGCACATCAGCGGGGGGCACTGGAGGGGGGCCACCAACGCGGCGCCGGCGTTGGTGGCTGCAGCTTGTCACCCTGAGTCTGGTCATATTGATGCTTCTGATAACGTTAATAACTGTTCTGCCTGTTGGCCCGGGCGACAGCGGCCAGGGCTTCAACCCGTTGCGCTCGGTCATCAGCTTTATTCGCACTGGCCAGGACAACACCTATCAGATCGGACCCCAGGCGGCCACGGCCACGGCTGTCACGCAGGACGGCTATGATAGCGGGCCACTGCACTATCCAGGGTTGCCTTTACAGCCGACAGAGGGAGATTTGAACCGTTTTGCCTATGGCCAATGTACCTACTGGGCCAACCTGCGCTATCACGAATTGACTGGCTACTGGGTGCCCTGGCAAGGGGATGCCTACCAGTGGGTAGCGGGGGCGGCACAATACGGCTGGGTAGTCTCTTCGCAGCCGCACGTCCCCTCGATTATCGTCTTGCAACCCGGCGTCCAGGGAGCGAGCGCCTATGGTCATGTAGCTGTAGTAGAGCGGATTAATCCCGATGGCAGCGTCTATACCAGTAACTACAACTGGTATGCCAATGGTGGTTGGAATCGTCTTTCCTATGCGACCTTCTATCCTGGTCCTGGTGTTGCCTTTGTCTGGCATCCATAATACTCGCAAGATCGGCCTGGCTGTGTGTCTGGCTATGCATCGGCTGACGCCATGCCTCTATGGCCCTGCCAGCGGCTGGCAGCCGGCCAGAGCGAGCGGCACAGCCAGGAAGGAGGGGGGTGGCGCGCGCCGGCTGGTGCTGGTCGCTCATGTCGTCTTCGGGCAAGGCTGATGCATCGACCTTCCCTGTTTGCCAGCCAGGAACATTGCGCATCCTTGCGAGAGAGACATACAATATGGCTGGGTCCGCTGTTATCAGGCGGGCGCAGACAGAAAGAAGGTCAGGCGAGCGAGCCAGCTAGCAATGCCGCCTGCCTGGCAGTGCCGCCGACAGTCGGTGGCATCCTCAACTCGCACACAAAAACTGATCTGGAGAGAGGAAAGCCCGATGCGCACCAAGATAACCATTGTTGGCGCCGGTTTTGTTGGAAGCACGCTCGCGCAACGTCTGGCAGAGCGCGACTATGCCGACGTGGTGATGTATGATATTGTGCCCAATATGCCGCAGGGCAAAGCCCTGGACATGCTCCAGGCTGGCCCCATTCTCGGCTATGATAGCCTTGTAGTGGGCACCAATGACTATGCCGACACTGCCAACTCCGACCTGGTGGTAATCACCTCTGGCTTCCCGCGCAAGCCTGGCATGTCGCGCGATGATCTACTGCGCAAGAATCAGGAGATTGTCACCCAGGTAGTGCAGGAAATCATCAAGTACTCGCCCAACTGCATGCTCATCGTGGTTACCAACCCGCTAGATGCCATGGCTCAGCTGGCCTATCATGTCAGCGGCTTCCCGCGCAATCGCGTAGTAGGAATGGCTGGCGTTCTCGACACCGCGCGTTTCCGCACCTTCATTGCCCAAGAGCTAAACGTCTCCGTACGCGATGTTCAGGCCTATGTCCTCGGTGGCCACGGCGACACCATGGTCCCGCTGGCTCGCATGTGTACGGTCGCGGGTATACCCATCTCGCAACTGTTGCCCGCCGAGCGGATCGAACAAATTATTCAGCGCACACGTGACGGCGGAGCTGAGATTGTCAACCTGCTGGGGACCGGTAGCGCCTATTTTGCGCCGTCGGCGGCAGTGCTGCAGATGATCGACTCGATTGTCCTGGACAAGAAGATGATCATGCCCTGCTCGGCCTATCTGCAGGGCGAATATGGCATTCACAACCTCTTTGTCGGCGTGCCCGTGAAGCTTGGAGCCAACGGTGTGGAACAGATCATCGAGCTGGAGCTGACAGAGGGCGAGCGAGCTCTCCTGCAGAAGTCTGCAGCGGCTGTGCAGGAACTCATTCAGGTCATGGGCATTTAGCCACCCTCACGCAAGAGCAGTATCGGCCTCACAGGAGTGAGCGGCAGGGCCGGCCGTCTGGGTTGCCAGCGGGGCAACGAGCAGGCGGCCCTGCCTTGCTAACAGGCTGGCTACACCTCTTCAGCCTCATCCTCGTCTGGCTCGTCCACCTCCTCTGAAAAAGGCTCTGCCAGAGTGGTGTCCTCCTGATTGACTGCTGCTTGCTGGCGCGAGGCACCAGCAACCACCAGAACATACTCCCCGCGGGGCTTCTCCTGAGCGATCATCTCGATCAAAGAAGAGAGCGTTCCGCGATAGACCTTTTCGAACATTTTGGTCAACTCATTGGCCAGAGCTGCTGGTCGGTCGCCAAAGACCTCCAGGGCGTCGCGGAGAAGGTCAGTAAGCCGATAAGGGCTTTCATAATAGATGAGCGTATAAGGTGAGAGACGGTCGGCCTCCAGAAAGCGCCGCCGCCGGCCCGCCTTGCGGGGTGGGAAGCCCCGGAAGGTAAAGCTGTGTACCGGAAGGCCAGAGAGCACAAGGGCCATGACAAAAGCGGCAGGTCCAGGAATCATCGTCACAGGGATCGCTGCCTGGATGGCGCGCTGGACCAGCGTGTAGCCCGGGTCAGAGATGCCGGGCGTGCCCGCGTTGGTCACCAGAGCCACTGACTTCCCCTGCAGGAGAAGGGCCTCGATCTGCCGTCCTGCTCGCTCCTCGTTGTGCTCGTAAAAAGCGAGCAGTGGCTTGTGAATATCGTAATGCCTCAAGAGGATGGCCGTCTTGCGAGTATCTTCAGCGGCAATTACATCGACGCTGCGCAGAACCTCTAAGGCCCGCAGTGTAATATCGCCGAGATTGCCGATTGGAGTCGCAACGAGATAGAGAGTGCTCATTGAACGTGTCCACCTGTTCTGAAACTGACAGAGAGTTCGAGACGGCGACCGGGCCAGTCGCTGCTCTGCCCAGGCCGGGTCAAGAGCCGCCAGAGCGTCTGGCGGCAAAACTCCATTAGTAATATTGGGATGGTCAGACAGGAGCTGACTAGCCTGAAGCGTTGTACTAGATGGAAGTTTTGTAGCCATGCCAAAGGGCATGGCTGCAGGAATAGGGCCAGTTGCTTACTTGCCGTGGGGGATGCGGCAAGAGGATGATGGTCACTGCCAGTGCTGGCATAGTGGGTGAGAACAGCGGCGGGTGGGTGGGAGGGAGAGATCCAATCGCGCGCTGATGGCCATAGAAAAAGAGCATGAGCATTGCTCATAAGTCTAACTTAGAACCGATCCTTAACTGCTCAAAAGTATGCTGAAATGCTGGCCGGCCAGAGAGATTATAATCGAGAGAGAGACTGTTTCGCTAGCACTGTAATCGTTGAAATTATTCCAGGCTGAAATGTGGGAAGGCTACCCCCTCTGAAGATCAAGGCGCTGGTACTCGCAAAGCATTTAGCTATTGTTGTATAATGATAGAAGAGCTAAGCTTTGCCAGCAGCGTAGTTGCATCTCAAATATGTGAATTTTGTATTCAAATCAAAAGGGAACGGGCCGTATTTTTGCTGCTCCTGAATCAGGCAAAAAATTAATCCCCTAGGGACAATCAGGCTAGAGAGAAGTACCCATACAGAGAGAACCTATCTGGCTACTCCTTAAACTAATAATGCACGATATATTGACCTCGTGCCCTAAGTATGATAGAGTAGACTTGATGTTTTGCTTAGACTGCTCATCCCTGGATGTTGATACATCCCTTGCTTACTGATTCGCTGCAGCTTGTACAAGCCTGCTGAAAAACCGCTGCTCAGCCAGCCAGGGATGGCAGTGCGGCAGCATCGGACGGGCCTGGTGCATGGAGCGACCTTCGGTCAGGCAAGGCTGGGGTTTCCTGCGTGGTCTCGGCCAGGAAAGCAAGCAAGAAAGCAAGCATACTTTCGAGAGAGCAAGCGGAATCTCGGAAAGGAAAGTCCTTATGCCGTCGACAGAAACTGCGAACGTGGGTAAAGCGGTTGCTGCCCGAGTGGGCACCAATATCCGTGAGGTGCGCACGCGGTTGGGCCTCACCCAGGCGCAACTGGCGTCGCCCGAGTTCTCAATTTCATATATCTCTGCCATTGAGAGGGGCAAGATTCGTCCCTCGCTCAAGGCGCTCTCCATTCTTGCCCGGCGGCTCGATGTCCCGCTCACCTTCTTGTTAGAAGGCTCGCCCGCGGGGGCGGCTGAGGCGCGTGCTGTTGGTTACTCGCCGGCGGACTCTGGTCCTGACCAGCGAGTTGAGGTTGATCTATTGCATGCTGGCATTCTCATCCAGCAGCAAGCCTACGAGCAGGCGGCCCAGTTGCTGGCGCCGCTCCAGCCTGAGCGCCTCACCACCGATCAGGCTTTCCGTCTCTATCTCTTGCGGGGTCTGATCCATCTGGGGGCTGGGGAGTATCAGGAGGCTGTGGTGGATCTGCGTGCTGCGGTCAACCAGGGCGAGGGCATGAATGAGATCGAATACAGCGAGCGTGCGCGCAACTATCTTGGCAAAGCGTACTTTCTCCTCTATAACTACACGCTGGCCTTAGAGAACCATCAGCGCTGCCTGGAGGTCATCGAGGCTGGCCAGATTAAGGACCCAATCTTTGCCCTGGAAGTCTTTAGCAATCTGGCCAACGACTACTTCCGTCTCGGTGACCTGGAGAAGGCGGTGATCTTCTATCATCGTGCTTTAGAAACGCTGGACGAGGTCTATCGCGACAGTCGGGCCTTTGCCCGTCGTTATATGGAGATCAGCCAGCAGTATCGTAGCGCTGGCAAACTGGCGATGGCGCGCGACTATGCGATGCGCAGTCTGGCCATCTACGAGATGCGCGACGAGCAGCGTCTGATTGGTCTGACCCATCAGCAGCTTGGCAAAGCACTGGAGAAGCAGAACGATCTGGCGGGAGCTGAGCAGGAGTATCGCCGTGCTATCGAGATCGAGCGTGAATTAAGCGATGAGGTGGCTGCCTCGCTCTGTCATACCAGCCTGGCAGAGCTGCTACTGAAGGAAGGGAAGCTGGCCGAGGCCGAGCGTGAGGCTCAAGAGGCGTTCAACCTGGCCCGCGCCAGTCAGGACCCGCGCACGCAGGGGCAGGCCCTGATTGCTCTGGCTCAGATTCGTCACCAGGAGAGCGATTTCTCTGGCGCTGATGAGCTGTTCCATCAGGCGCTGGACCTGCTCGATCGGGCCAATGCTCATGAGCTGGCGGCCAGTGCCTACTTCCGCTACGCCAATCTTCTGGAGCAGCGAGGTGAGGTGCAGCGCAGTCTCAATGCCATTAAGAAAGCCTATGAACACCAGCGCCAGGGCAAATTGGGTGATCTAGAGTAGCCTGCCCGGCCCGCTACCGCCCGCGTCAGGCGAGCAGTGGGACCGGGAGCTACTCTACGGCTGCCTGCTGTTTCCCTCTTCGGAGATCCTTATTGCCTTGAAAGCGGGCCGGTCGCTGCTTGTTCGGACTCTTCCCTGGCCTGCTCGCCCCGGGCGCTTCCACCGCGGCGCTGCTATTGCGCGCCACGGTGGTCCTCTCTCCCCTCTTTTTATCCCTGCTCTGTTCTCTTTCCGATATGAGAGAAGATAAGGGGCATCATGTTCCACAGAGTTGCAGTATGCTGCTCTGTGCTCAGTCTCCTTGCCGGATGGCGCAAAAGCAGATATACTGCTGTGAGATCCTGCACACGCTGCCTTTGGGAGAGAGGTGCGCCTGATCCTACAGTCTTTAAAGGGGAATCTTGAGCATGCCATTCACGGCCCGTGATCTAAGATATGAGCCCGAAAAAAGCCTGCCTGCGCTGCAAGCTTTCCTCCGGCAGCGGGCTCAGCGCTACCTGGGGCCGCTGCAGTATGATGCTGAAGAAGTCGATCTGGTCGTCAACCATGTGGTCGATCGTCTGGTAGCTTTGGGCCTGCTGGGAGGGGGAAATCGGCAGCCGGAGACCGTGCTGGACCGCCTGAGCGAAGCTCAGTTCTATGCCTTCCTCAATAACTGTGTGTATCATAAGGCAATCGATCGCCTTCGCCTGCGTCAGCATCAGCGGCAGGTGACCCTTTTTTCTGCCCTGGAAGAAAGCGAGGAGCGCCAGGGCGAGGCCAACCCTTTGAGCGAGATCACAACATCGCTGTGGGGCAGTCCTCCCTTCGCTCATCCTGAAGAAGCAGCCCTGGCTGCGGTAACCCGGCAGGAGCTGCGCATTCTGTTGAAGCACTGTATTAAAGCGCTCGCCAGTGCACCACGCCAACTGCGGGCAGTGTTGCAGGAATTGGAAACGTTAGGGGCTGTGGATCTGGCTCGCGAGGTGGTGGAGGAACTCCAGGCGATGGCTATCACTCTCCTTCCTGCTGAAACCCCGCTGGCTCACCTGAGCCAGCATCGCGACCACGCTTATAAGAAGCTTCGCTCCTGCCTGCAGTCGCAGAGTTCCAATTTGGCGGTTATTGTTGCTCTGCGTCTAACAGAGTATGAGGCTTTGCTCTCGTCTCGTAGCAACGAGGCTGCCGGCGAGGTAGCGGTCCCGGTGCAGGATCTGGCGCGCAAGGGGCTGACGCTAGCTGAGATCAAGCAAGGGCTGAGACAACTGGCTTTCGAGGGCTTGCTGGACTGGCATGATGGGGATGAGGTCGTGCATCTCGATGCTGCTCGCCTTCGCCGGTTGGCCCGTTACTATCGGGCTGAATAGATACAAATCGTGATGACCCCCCGATCCAGAGGAAGGAAGGAGGTTGTGAATGAGCAACCGCAGCAACTATGAGTATGAGATGAACCAGCCGCATCCGGATTCTTCTGGGGGACTGGCCCGTTGGTTGCAGGAGTTGATGCTACCCCCCAATGCACCGGCTCCTTCCCCCTCGTCTACAGGCGACCAGCTCGCTTTGCTCCAGAGCAATGACGACCATCTACGCTTCTATCAACAAATTCCCGATTTTTGCGAAGCACTGCTGCAACATGATGATCAGGTCTACCTGCGCTATGCTGGATTCATCTATCATCTGATTGGTTGCTCGCTCTGCCGAAACGCCTATGTGGAAACCTACAGCGCGCTGGGAAAAGCCCTGGCGGATCAGCCGCACTCCCCTGAGCAGGAGGCCATTATGCGCCCCCCGACCACGGTTTCACCAGTGCCAGCCCGCTCGCTCGTGCATCTCTGCCAGGCCCTGATTCGCCAGGCGGAGCTGTTGTTGCGTCGGGCGGAACGCGAGCCGGAGCGCGAAGATCCCCTTATCGCTGCCCGACAGCTGTTGCAACGGGCTATTCGCTTGAGCGCGGGCCTGACTCAGCAGCGCGAGCAGGCTTTACGCGATCTGGTGCGGGTGGCAAGTCTGGTGACGGAGCGCGAAGGGCCACCCCGTGAGCCGCCGCTTTATGCCTACGAGCTACGCCAGCCCAGTGCTGCGGCGCGCTCGGTTCGCAGGAGCGCGGTCCCTTTGACGAGTGCAGGGCTGGCTGACCAGCGCGGGAGGTCAGCTATTCTCTTGCAGGCTGGTCCCTATGAAGGCAGAATAGAGCAGGAAGGTGACCTTCTTGTTCTCTTCCTTCAAGGATTGCCCCCGCAACTGCGCGGTCAATTCCTGGAAGCAGCTCTGCCTCTAGGCGCTCTGATTGAGGCAGTGGACTGGTTGGGAGGCAATCCGCAGGCCATTCGCTCTCCGGAGGAGGTGAATTCTCAGGGCCGGCTACGCTTCCCATTAGGGCGCACCTCCCTTCAGCTCAGCAAGCCAGAAGAGCGCAACATGCTGGAGGTGGCTTTCATGCGCCTTGAGTTACGTCCCTGCACGGTCTGATGAGGAGCCGCCGCTGACCCTGAGCGCAGGTACAAGAGGGGAGCAAGTCGATCTTCATTCAGGGGCGAGTGCGGCGCTGGGCGATCTCGTAAGCGCGGCGGAAGTAGAGAAAAGCTTCGCGTGCCTCTCCTCGTCCCTCAAGCAGGCGAGCATAAGTGCTGTAGTATTCGGCGAGCTGGTCGCGGTCGAGGTGGAGGCGCTCTAAAAGGGCAAGCGCCTCACGACAGAGCTGATCGCCGTGCTCATACTGGCTCTCCTCGTAAGCGAGCTGACCGAGAAGGAAAAGGGCCTCGGCCTGAATGAGGTTGTCCCCAAAGGTGCGCGCCAGAGCCAGGGCTTGCTCACTGTAGCGCCTGGCCTCGGTGAGCTGGTGCTCG
Source organism: Thermogemmatispora onikobensis (assembly GCF_001748285.1). Classification (NCBI taxonomy): domain Bacteria; kingdom Bacillati; phylum Chloroflexota; class Ktedonobacteria; order Thermogemmatisporales; family Thermogemmatisporaceae; genus Thermogemmatispora; species Thermogemmatispora onikobensis. Next base: position 43,514 of record NZ_BDGT01000038.1, read on the forward strand.
TGGTGGAAATGCCAGTGCGCCAGGTGAAAGGCGACGCTGGCAGCCTGCAGCGGTTCTCTTGCCCGCTGCTGCAGGTGTTCTAAGGTGGCGAGGGCTTGCCGACGGCTGGCCTCGTCTGCGCTTTGCAGCCGGGCGTGGTAGAGCAGATGAGTGATCTCTCCTTGTAGGCGGCTGAGACGACGCTGAGCCTGCATAGCCAGGGCTTTGTGGGCGCTGAGCAGGGCCAGTGGATAGCTGCCCTGTCGCGCATAGCCAGCGCTTAGCTCATAGTAAGCCTGCTCTGGCGGTGAAGCGGGCGCTGCTGCCGCCCTCTCGCTCAGTGCTGCCGCCTGTCTCAGTGCGGCGATCGCACGTTCGGCCTCACCGCGTCTCAGATAGTGCTGCCCAAGGCCGAGATAAGATCGAATTAAAAGAAAGTAGTCTTTCGGAGTAATTCTGTCAGCAATGCTGATACTTTCATTATAGAAAAATTCTGCTAAATAATAATTTTGCATAGAGAAATGTACAAGACCAGAAAGATATAAAATACGAGCTTTTAGGGAAGAAGGCTCATAGTCTGCAAGAAGCTGACGGCACTCTTCGAGGGAGCGCTCAGCCTCGGAGAGGTGCCCGCTGGAGAAGGTGGCAAGGGCGAGAAGATAATAGACCCGCGCCTTATCCTGGCGCGGGAGTATGGCGCTGATCAAGTCCTGCAAGGCGGCGGTGGCCCGGGCTAGCTCGCCCTCATGAATCCAGATCTCGCTCTCCAGTAGTCGCAAGTGCAGCTCGCTCTCGCTTGCGAGGGCGTGTCGCCCGTCGCGAGCGACGGCGGCTGGCTGGCCGAGTGGTCCTCCTCCAGTCTCGGCCAGGAGCTGGGCAGGAGAGACGTTCAGCCGGCTGGCCAGAATCTCCAAGGCCCGAATAGAGGGTTGAATCTGTCCGCGCTCAATCGCTGAGATATAGCTTATGGAGAAGTCTTGACCGGCCAGCTGGCTCTGAGTCAGTTTCCTGGCTTGTCTGATCGCTCGCACTCTTGCCCCTACTGAAGACCCGAGGTGGTTGGGCGTCTTTGGTGACATAGAACCCTCCTACGTACAGCACACTCGTGAACATGAATGGGGAGTCAATAAATAAATAACTTCCTCATAAAAGAGATTGTAAATTCTTTTTATTGTTGTGTCAATAGCAAGAAAAAATCGGCACGCAAAAAAGTCCCTTTCTTGTGTTACAACTAAAGCTGTCCAAAGCTGATGGTTCTCTGAATGAACAGCGTATTGCAGCAGTCATCGCAATGCTATGCACAGTTTAATTGAAATTCAAGCAGGGGCTACTCTCCGTTTTAGAAGCCCTGTCTGCCAGCCAATCTGCTCGAACTGTATATATCAGTCTTTCTCTATGAGAAAATGGCGTAGAAGCCCGCCGCGGCTGGTACTATCTTCCTGTGCTCCTCGGCCTGAGTCTGGTCGTTGTCTCCTGGTGAAAGCTGGGGGGAGAGACATCTCCTACTGACGGCCTGTCTTTTTCCCTGTATAATCAAGGCAACCTGGACTTCTGGGAGGGTGAGTCTCTCATGTTTCGCTTTCTCACCGCGGGTGAATCGCATGGTCCCTGTCTGACTGTTATTATCGAAGGGCTGCCTGCCGGGCTAGAGATTGATCGTGAAGCTATTGACCGTGATCTTCGTCGTCGTCAGGGTGGCTATGGGCGTGGGGGACGCATGAAGATCGAGAAAGACAGTGTGCGTTTTCTCTCTGGTATTCGGCATGGGCGGACGCTTGGCTCGCCGGTGACCATGCAGATTGAGAACCGCGACTGGGTGAATTGGCAGCAAGCTATGAGTGCTGAGCCGGTGGAGGAGCCGCCCGAACCGGTGACGCGCGTGCGCCCTGGTCACGCCGATTTTACGGGGGCCATCAAGTATGGCCATCGTGATGTGCGCAACGTGATTGAGCGAGCCAGCTCGCGTGAGACCGCGGCGCGTGTGGCTGTTGGGTCCCTTTGCCGCCAGCTGCTGCGGCCCTTTGGGGTCTCCATTCACAGCCATGTCCTGGCCATTGCCGATGTAGGCTATGAGGAGCCGCGTCCCCTGACGCGGGATGCCTATCCTCCCAGCCTATGGGAGCAGGTCGAAGCGTCACCGATGCGCTGCGCTGATCCTGCCTTGACCGAGCGCATGATTGCTCGTATTCTAGAAGCAAAGCGAGCCGGTGATACCTGTGGTGGGGTCTTTGAGGTTGTGGCGCTTGGGGTTCCGATCGGGCTGGGCAGCTACAGCCAATGGGATCGGCGTTTGAGCGCGCGTCTGGGCCTGGCCATGCTCAGCATTCCCTCGGCCAAGGCGGTCGAGATTGGCGCGGGGCTGGAGGCGGCGCGGCGCACTGGCTCTCAAGTCCATGATGTGCTGCGGCATGGTGCTGACGGTAGCTGGTACCATGTGACGAACAACGCTGGAGGCCTCGAAGGGGGGATTACCAATGGTGAGCCACTGGTGGTGCGAGTGGCCCTCAAGCCCATCCCTTCTTTGGCCCATCCGCTCCCTGCTGTTGATCTGGCCAGTGGCGAGAATATCGACCAGACCCGCTACGAGCGCAGCGATGTCTGTGTGGTGCCTGCCGGTGGTGTGGTTGGTGAGGCCATGATGGCCATTGTTCTGACCGAAGCCCTGCTAGAAAAGTACGGAGGCGATAGTCTGGAGGAGATGCTGCGTCATTTCCAGGCCAGTCAGTCGGCTTAGGGCAGGGCCTGCCAGGTCAGCGAGCAAGTGGCGAGAAGGCGCAGCTACGGACGTGCTGGTTCACTGGCTTCGATCCGGCGGGGGATGCTTCGCTCAGGTCTCGTCTTGGGTGCTGTTGCTCTTCATCTCCGCGGTCGCCTCGCCCGCCGGGAGAAAGGACTGCCTTTTCTGCCAGCAGGCCGGGCAGTAACCGCTGGCCACCAGGTCCAGTGTCAGGCCATGAAAGCCATACTGCTGCTGCAGGTCTTCATGCAGGTTCCCAAGGAGGTTCTCGTCAAGATGGATAATGACGCGGCAGCCACGGCAGATCAAATGGTGATGGGCCTTGCCTGGTGCGCGCTCATAGCGTGGCGGCTCGCCCGGAAGGCGGTTCTCTCGCACCAGCCCTAGCTCCTTGAGGAGTTCGAGGGTGCGGTAGATGGTCGAGAGGCTGACCGCGGGATTCTGCTGCTGAACACGCTCGCTGATCTGTTCGATACTGAGATGGGCGTCGGCTTCGTGAATAACGTTCAAGATCATCGAGCGCTGCGGCGTGAGACGGTAGCCGCGCTTGCGCAGAAACTCGCTCGACGACTTGACAGAGTGATGCATTGCTCAAACCTCGATGTGCAATTGACCTGAGCTGGGCTGTCTTCAGCTCGCCAGGGATAGTCTGACAGCTCTCTTTGCTCTGGGTGAGAATGCATGAATGGCTGGCTGGATCGATCGATCGATCGATTGGATGCGCAATCTTGCCTGAATCCTAGCATGGCCAGAGGCGAGGCGTCAATCGGGATGGGTAGAGACGATCTTGAATGCTTATAGAATAAGAGAAGAACGGCGTGGTCTTCCCGCTTGCCGTTGTGAGCAAGCCTGCTCAGCTGATGAGTGCACAGTGCGACGAAGCGAAGGAGGATGGCCCTATGACTGCTACCCAATTTTGGCGCTCTATCGTTGATCCTCTGCGCGTCATGAGTGCGCGCGTGCTGCACTGGGAGGGAGAAGATGCTCAGTCGCGCGACGAGGCGCTGGCTGTTGAAGAGCCGCTGGAGGTCCGGCTCAACCAGCGCAGCCTCGCGATCATCATGCGCACCCCGGGCCACGATCGCGAGCTCGCTCTGGGCTTCCTTTTGAATGAGGGCCTCATTCGCTCGGGGCAGGAGGTGCTGCGTGTCGAGGAAGCTCTCGACGCCGATGGTCTCCCGCTGCCCAACGTCATCGAGGTCACTTTGCGCACCAGCGAGGCCCAGGAGGAACAAGCCGATGGTGGTGCCGTCTGCCAGGCTACCTTTGAGCGCCACTTTGCGGTCTCCTCTAGCTGCGGGCTGTGTGGCAAGAATAGCATTGCGGACCTGCTGAGCTCGCTTGCGCCGCTTGAGCCAGATACGCTGCGCCTGCGGGCCGAGACCCTCTACGCGCTGCCTGAGCGGCTGCGGGTGGCTCAGGCTGTCTTCTCCCATACTGGCGGCCTGCACGCGGCGGCCCTCTTCTCGCTCCAGGGTGAGCTGTTGCTCCTACGCGAGGATGTCGGGCGGCATAATGCGGTGGACAAGCTCGTGGGCTGGGGACTGCTTCAGGGCAACTTTCCCTACCGCGAGCATATTCTCATGGTCAGCGGGCGGACCTCGTTCGAAATTATACAGAAAGCTCTCTCTGCCCGTATCCCTTGTGTTGCGGCGATCTCGGCCCCATCGAGTCTGGCGGTGGAGCTGGCGGAGCAGGCGGGCATCACGCTCGTTGGCTTCCTGCGAGGGCGTTCAATGAACGTCTACACGCACCCTGAGCGTTTGCTCGCCGCGGGCTGAAGTCCTCTTGCGTGCTGGGAAGGACGGGGCTATAATGCGGACTATGCGAGGAGCCATGCAGAGTGACACCATAGCAGCGATCGCTACCCCTCCTGGTGTGGGAGGCGTAGGCATTGTGCGTGTGAGTGGGGAGGCAGCTTTCTCCATCGTGCTCCCGCTCTTCCGCCGTCCCGGTGGGGAGCAGACGCTCCCTCCTTCGCACCAGCTGACCTATGGGCGGATTGTTGATCCGCGTAGCGGTGAGGTGCTCGATGAGGTGCTGGTGGCTTTCATGCGTCGGCCCCACACCTATACGCGCGAAGATGTCGTTGAGATTCAGGGGCATGGCGGGCCGCTCGTCTTGCAGCGCATGCTGCGCCTCGTGCTGGAACATGGGGCCCGACTGGCGCAGCCGGGGGAGTTTACGCTGCGCGCCTTTCTCAATGGACGCCTCGATCTGGCGCAGGCGGAGGCGGTCATGGATGTCATCAGCGCCCGCACCGAGGCGGGGTTGCGGCTGGCCATGCAGCAGCTGCAGGGGCGCGTCTCGGTCCGTTTGCGCGAGGCTCGACAGACAGTGCTGGGGGTCCTGGCCCGTATCGAGGCGAGCATTGATTTCCCCGAAGATGATATTCCTACTCCACGCGCCGACGAGTTGCGTCCCCCGATGCTGGCGGCCCTGAGCCTGATCGATGAATTGCTGGCCGGGGCGGAACAGGGGCGCCTCTATCGTCACGGCCTGCGCACCGTCATCATCGGTCGTCCCAATGTTGGCAAATCAAGCCTCCTGAATGCCCTGCTGCGCAGTGAACGCGCCATCGTTACGCCGATCGCCGGCACAACCCGCGATACCGTTGAGGAAGTGGCCAATCTTCGGGGCATTCCTCTACATCTGATCGACACCGCTGGAATCACCCCTACCGATGACCCGGTCGAGCAGATTGGTATTCAGCGCAGCCGCGCCGCGGCGGAGAGCGCTGACCTGGTGCTGCTGGTCTTCGACGGCGCTGAAGATTTCACCGCTCAAGATCGCCAGGTCTGCGAGGAACTCCAGCGTCTGGGGTTTGGCCACGAGGGCAGTGAGGCGGCCAATGGCCGCGCTGGACGCCCGGTGATTCTGGTGCTGAATAAGATCGATCGCCCGCGCTCGTTGCCGCTTGAGCAGGTGCGCCGCTTCTGGCCCCAGGCTCCACTGGTGATGACCTCAACGCTGACAGGCGAGGGACTGAGCCAGTTGGAGGAGACGATCGCCAACCTGGTGCTGGCTGGCAGAGCACTGCAAAGCGATAGCGTGCTGGTGACAAACCTGCGCCATCAGGAGGCCCTGCGCCTGGCCTCGCAGCACTTGCAGGCAGCCCTGGCCACCTTGGAGCAGGATCTGCCCCTCGACTTTGTCTCCATCGATCTGCAGGCTGCCTGCCAGGCCCTCGGCGAGATCACTGGCGAGACGGCCAGCGCCGACCTGCTTGAACGCATCTTCAGCGAATTCTGCATTGGCAAGTAACAAACGCTCTTTTTGTTTGATCATGTATTGATTTATTTGTAATAGTCTCTGAAGAAGAAAGATGATCTTTAGAAACAGTCTCAAGCGCTCGACGCTGCTCGTCGTTGTTGCTATCGTTCTGAGCAGTATCGTCCTGACCGCCCTGGCCTACCGGGTAGCGCTGGCGGGTATGGTAGGGAGCGAGGCCACGCCAACGCCGGTGCCGGTGGCGCAGCGACCGACGCCGACCCCTTCGCCAACGCCGACCTTCACGCCGACACCCACTCCTTCGCCAACCCCCTCGCCGACGCGCGATCCGGCTACCGTCCTTGGCGTTGAGGGACGTACTGCTGCCGCGGCTGGAGGCATTGCCTGGGTTCGGCTGGGAGACCACAGCTGTGGTGCTGCTGGTTTACAGGGCAGCGCTCTCAAAAATGCCGTTGCCAGCATGCATGCGGCTGGTTTCCATGTCTTGCTGACGCTGTGCCAGCCGAGTGCGGGGCCGCCCCGCCTTTACGATGCCAACATTATCCAGGATGCCGCTTTAGCGGGGGCGGATGCCATACAATGCGGCAACGAACAGATGAAGCTGGACGCCTGGACAACCTATGTCACTCCTGAACGCTTTGCGCGCTTCTATGATCTTTGTGCTCAGGCCGTGCAGACCTATGATCCCGGCGCCAAGGTCATTCTCGGCTCGGTTGATCCTCTGGTTGTCCCGGACGACTACGGCAAGCTCATGACCCGTGTGGCCTACCTGAATGAGATGCAGACCGCCATGAATACGCTTGTCCATCCAGGTGGTCACTGGAGCTGGCGCAGCCAGACCCTGGGCCTCATCGATAGCTGGCACAATGGTTATCCTGGCGATTACGTGAACAATCTCTACGGGCTGCTGGCCTTCTGGGCGCAACAGTTTGGCCTTGATCTCAACAGCGGCAAGCTGGGAGAGCACATCTGGGTTGTCGAGGGCACGGGCTGTTTCCAGGGCTGCGGTCTCAACGTCTACAATCCGACTGAGATCGCCATCGCCCACATCCTGTCATTGATTAGCGATGTGCGTACGGCGATGGGCTACCGTGTCCCCTTCTTCTACTTCAGTGGGCAAGACTTTATCATCGATGGGCAACTCTGGCCGATTGGTGTTGTAGATGTTAGAGGACATCCCAAGCCTTTAAGGCAAGACCTGGGGATGGGAGCCCGTACATTGACGCTCAGCTGTCCACGGGGAGCGGTTCAGGTCCAGACACAGCCAGCATTGCTCGGGGCGCTCTATCGCGGTTGCCGGCTGCCGGCGAACTATCGGAGCATTCTGGCAAGCTAAAGGTCTTTCCTGGGACCAGTTGTCGAGTTGCTTCCGCGCTGCCCGCTCAGTCAGAAAGCTACTTAACAAGAGCCGTGAGCGGGGAGAGCAGGCCGCACGCCAGAGAGTGTAGCGCTCTTCTGCTCCCTCCTCGCTTGCCTCAGCCCTGGAGATAGCGCAGAACCTCCGCGCGAGGAACGGCTACCTGCCGGGCCTCCTCCTCGGCGCCTTCGGCGCGCAGTGAGCGGACAGAGACCAGCCCGTTAGCCAGCTCCTCCTCGCCGAGAATCAGAGCATAGGCGGCGCCCGAAGCATTGGCCTGCTTCATCTGAGCCTTGGGGCTGCGGTCACCGTAGCTCATCTCGGCCTTGATGCCGGCATGCCGCAGCTCAGCAATCAGACGGACCGCCGCCTCTTTGAGTGCTGGCTCCTTGCCCATAGAAACCACAAAAGCCCGTGGTCTCTCGGGTGGAGGTGGAACGATCCCCTGGCGCTTCAGCTCCAGAATGACGCGCTCGATCCCCATACCGAAGCCAATGCCGGGTGTAGGAGGACCGCCCAAGAGTTCAGCCAGTCCGTCGTAACGTCCCCCGCCGTTGAGCGCCGTATTGTCCATCTCCGAAGTAAACTCGAAGACTGTACGAGTATAGTAGTCAAGACCGCGCACCAGCAGCGGATTCAGCTCAAAGGGCACCTCATAGAGCTGCAAGAAGCGCTGCACACGCTCGAAGTGCTCACGGCACGCTTCACAGAGGTAATCGACACTGTGAGGCGCGGCAGCGATCTTGGCCTGATCTTCTGGCTCTTTGCAATCCAGCAGACGAAGCGGATTCTTCTGGAAGCGAGACTGGCAGTTATGGCAGCACTGGTCAAGCAAGGGGCGATAATAGGCGCGCAGAGCCTCCACGTAACGCGGGCGACAGACGGCATCGCCGATGCTATTGAGCTGGACGCGGATACCTCGCAGCCCGAGCTGGCTGTAGACCTGATAGAGCAGGGCAATCAGCTCGGCATCGATCGCGGGATCACTCTCGCCGAGGGCCTCACAGCCAAACTGGTGATGCTGGCGATAGCGTCCGGCCTGGGGACGTTCATGGCGAAACATTGGGACGCTGAGATAGTAGAGCTTGACGGGTTGAGGGAGCTTAAACATCCCATGCTCCAGATAAGCCCGCACCACACCTGCTGTGCCCTCGGGGCGCAGCGTCAGACTCTGGCCGCGGCCCTCCTTCCCCGGGCGATCCTCGAACGTATACATCTGGTGCTCGACCACGTCCGACGTTTCGCCAGAGGTCTTGAGGAAGACCCCTGTCTCTTCTAGGATGGGGGTCTCGATACGGCGGTAGCCGTACAACTCGGCCACGGTCGCGGCGGTCTGCTCCACGAAGCGCCAATAGGGCTGCTCATCGGGCAAGATATCGCGGAAGCCCTGCAAGGCTCGGTACTGCTGTGCTGACATAGTCTGGTTCTTTCGCGCCTCCAGATCGGAAATGCACAGCCTATTATAGCAGATGATGTCTAGAGGAAGGGCCAGGAAGAGTGAGCCAAAGGGCTGGGAAGAGAGGGCCATAAGGAGCAGGCTCAGCTGAGCCGTAATCTGCTGGCTGTTACTCTTGAGCTAAAGCAGGCGTTACACTCATGGTTAGTTGAGGGGAGGACCACTCTATCTATCGGGCGCTCGCAGGAAGTGAGCGATGAGAAGAGGCCGAGACGACGGGGCTTGTGGTTGTGGCGACGCGGCAGGGTGCAGCTTATGGCCTAAGAGCCTGTCCTCTGGACATTCTGCCGGG
>NZ_BDGT01000039.1 GCF_001748285.1 Thermogemmatispora onikobensis
AACCAGCTCCAAACACCACAAACATCACCTCACGGTGGCAGGGGTCTCGATCCGCTTGTGGATACTGAAAGAAACTCAAGATTTGCTTTGGCTGCAATGTCGAAATCGGTGGCAGGGGTCTCGATCCGCTTGTGGATACTGAAAGTGGCCGAAAAGCATTCTTTCCATAGCAGCGGTGGGGAAGTGGCAGGGGTCTCGATCCGCTTGTGGATACTGAAAGGAGATGCGTAACACGCGCCGCCACTGCGTCGCCGGCAGCAAGTGGCAGGGGTCTCGATCCGCTTGTGGATACTGAAAGCTGCTCTGCGTATTTTTCCACGAGCCGCTTCACGAGTGGCAGGGGTCTCGATCCGCTTGCGGATACTGAAAGGCGGTAAACGGAATGGTACCGGTCTTGTTACGCTACAGGTGGCAAGGGCCTCGATCCGTTTGGGGATTCTGAAAGGTCGTCGATACCGCAAAACAAGCAATAAAAACGCGAAGGAGGTTTTCCCTCCCCCGCGCCTGCAGTCAAGCAATCACAACAAGGAGCCTGCCGCCCAGGCAGCCGAGCCAGGACCTGGTCAGTCGCGACACCACACCCCAACCACAGCCCAGCAACCTCAGCCCACCGCCCGCCTGAGTAGCTCCCTGATCCGCTCCTCCTCAGACGGCCCCAGCGCCGTCAGCGCATAGGCCGTCGGCCACATCTGTCCCTCATCCAGATGAGCCACATCGTTGAAACCCAGCGTCGCATAGCGCGTCTTGAACTTCTGCGCCGGCTGGAAAAAGCAGACGATCTTGCCATCCCGCGCATAAGCCGGCATCCCATACCACGTACGCGGCGCCAGCTCTGGTACACACTCCTTCACCAGCTCGTGCAAGCGCAGTGCCAGACTGCGATCCGGCTCGCTCAGCTCGGCAATCTTCGCCAGTACCTCCTGCTCGCCCTGCTCCCGATCCTGACTGGCCTTCAGCTCGCGCACCCGCTCCCTCATCGCCGCGCGCTCGGCCTCCGAAAAGCCCTCAGATCCCTGACCTCTGGCTCTGGCCCCGTGGGACCTCCCCGGCTTATCAGCCTGACTCATACCAAACAAAACCTCCTCTCATATCCAGCGCGTTGCAGCTATCCACACACAGGCCATCAACAGGCCCAACCGGTCCAACCCAGCAGGCAGCCACAACAGCCGACACTCGCATATACGAGCTTTATTCTCTCTGACCAGCAGCCAGACGGCAAGGCTCCACCCTCATTCACCTAGGTAAAGGCCGTCAAAGCGGCCCGCTCAGCCTCCCACAACTCATCAAAGAGCTGGCTCAGCTCCTCCAGCGAACAGACCGCCGCACTCAACGGATCAAGGAACAAAGCATAGCGCGCCGGCTCCCGCCGCCCCGTCAGCAGCGCCTCACAGAGCAACTCGTGTACCGCCATATGGGCCCGATCCAGGGCCGCCAACTGCTCCGGCAGCCGTCCGAAATGAATAGGCTGCACCCCATTGCGATCCACCAGACAGGCCACCTCGACACAGCCATCCGGCAGATTCTCAATCAGTCCCACGTTGCGCACATTGCCATAAATCACCGTTGGCCTGCCCGTCACGATGGCCTCGATGATCTGGGAACCATACTCAAGGCTGCGCTCCCAGGGAATATCACGCTCGCCCGTCAGCATCTCCTCAATGGCATGCTCGCCCTCGCGGCGCCAGGTCGGCCAGTTACGGGCATAAAAGCCCGACTCGCCCAGATAGCCGGCCCGACAATAGCGCGCGATCAGCTCCGGGCGCTTACGGAAGTACGGCACATACTCCGAAAAATGCCCGCTGCTCTCCGTCACAAAGGCCCCAAAATGGAGCATCGTCTCAAAGCGCACCGGGTCCAGCTCGTAGACCTCGGGGCGCCGCGCGCGCTCGCGCAGACGCGGATACAGATCCTCGCCCCGCCAGCGCAGCTCAGTAAACCAGGCCAGATGGTTGATCCCAGCGCAGCGCCATTCCAGCTCTTCGTAAGGCACCTCCAGATAATGCGCCAACTGGCGCGAGGTCCACTGCACACTATGGCACAGCCCCACCGTGCGCAGGCGCGTCCCCCGCAGAGCCGCCAGCGTCAGTGCCGACATCGGATTCGTATAGTTCAGCACCCAGGCTCGCGGACACAGCTCCTCGGCATCGCGCAGGATCGCCAGCCAGGCCGGTCCCGTACGCAGCGCCTTGAAGATCCCTCCAGGACCAATCGTATCGCCGATACACTGATCGATCCCATATTTCAAAGGAATCTCGTAGTCCTGGCGCACATAGTCTAGCCCGGCCACCTCGATCGTATTGATCAAGAAATCGCTGCCTGCCATCACCTTGCGCCGCTCCGTCGAGGCTTCGACACGCCAGCGCTTGCCGCTGCGCTCGATCAGCTTCTCGGCGATACGGTGGGCCAGCTCCAGCCGCCGCGCATCCACATCAACCAGGGCAAAGGTCCCCTCATCCAGCCCCTCGCAGAACAGCACATCGGTCATCAGTTGACGGGCAAAGACGGCGCTCCCGGCGCCCATCATGGTGATCTTCACGTGGGTCACGACCTCATGCCTCCTTGGCGCTCGCAGGCGCGGTAGCCTGAGCCGACCGACCGCAGCCACCGGCGTACTGCCATGCCAGATTGTCCATCATCTGCAGTCAGTATAGCATCTGCCACAGGCCGCGGGCGAGCCAGCCAGCCGGGTCCCGCTTTGCCAGAGAGTGCCAAGAGACGCGACTCTTGCTTGCTTGACATGGCTGCCACGATCTGCTATACAGGTAGCAGGCAACACCGTTGCAGATAAAGGAGAAACAGGCAGTCACGGGAGCTCGGGAGAGCCGGGCTGAGAGGGTGACCAGACCTGTCGCCGTGGGTTGCACTGCGCCGCGTTGCGAGCAGGCCGTACCGTCACCGACCGCCAGAACCTGATCTGGGTAATGCCAGCGCAGGGAGCGTGCTTGATCCTATTGCCTGCCCCGCAGGCTGGGGCAGCCCCCAAAGCGAGCAGCCTAACGATCCCGAGGTGCTGGCGGAGAGACAGGCACGAGCCAGCACCCTCGTTCCTTGGCATCAACGCCCGATCGATCAGCCAGCTCCCCCACCAACGCAAACAGAGCAGCCGCAGCCCCTCTGTCGCCCTTGGGACAGACCGGTACCTCTGCCACTCCAGTGCCTGCCCCTTGGTGAACCATCCAGGCTGTAGTTAGTCCAGCCAGCGGCTTGACGCACCCCACAGAGCGCAAGCTGTCAAAGAAAGGAGCAAGCCAATTATGGAGCCAGCAATGGAGCCACAGGAATCAGGCAGCGGCATCCTGCAAGTACGGGGAGTAGAAGCAGATGATTTCCTCAAAGTCGAGCGCCACGGCATGGAGCCGATTCCCGAAGCTGATCGGCATGGCAGCGCGCGCGAGCTGGCACTTGTCTGGACTGGAGCAATGGCCAATTACCTATCGCTCCTGACCGGGGCCCTGGCCATCGGGGCCCCGCTCGTGCTGGGTCTGAGCCAGGGACAGCTTGGCCTGCTTGACAGCGCCATTGCCATCGTCATCGGCTGCGCCCTGGCCGCCGCCCTGCACGGTCTGACCAGCGCCACCGGCGCCCGCACCGGTACTCCGCAAATGGTCTTCGCGCGCGCCGTCTTTGGGCACCGCGGCGCCTATCTTGGTGCCTTCCTGACCTGGCTGATGGCCGTCGGCTGGTTCGCCGTCGACTGCGTCATCGGCGGCTGGGCCCTGGTGCAGCTCGCCAGTCTGGTCGGCCTCCCCAGAACGCCGCAGACCGCCCTCATCGCCATCGCCCTCGTCCTCATCGCCTCCGTCATCGTCGCCGTCTACGGACATCAGACCGTCCACGTCTTCGAAAAGTACGGCGCCATCGTCTTCATGGCCTTCTGCCTCCTGCTCTTCATTGTCCTCTTCCCGCGCATCAACTGGAGCCTGCCGACCACAGTTCACGGGCCGGCGCGGCTGGCCGCCATTGTCACCGGTGGCGGCTTCATCTACGCCCTCATTGCTTCCTGGATTCCCTTCGCCTCCGACTACTCGCGCTACCTGCCCACGCGCACGCGCGCCGGCAGCATCGCCTGGTGGGCAGGGCTGGGGATCGGCCTGCCAACGGCCCTGTTGGGCATCCTTGGCGTCGCCCTGGCCACCATCAACCCGGCCAATCCTGATCTGCTGAGCGTCATCACCGGCGCCGCGCCTCCCTGGCTGCTGGTCCCCTTCCTGCTCTTCGTGGTTCTGGGCGAAATCTGGGCCAACTACTTCGACGTCTACACCGCCGGCCTGGTGGCCCTGGCGATGGACATCCCGCTCCGGCGCTGGTGGTCGGCCTTCCTCTGCGGCCTCGTCGGAGCGGTGGGCGTCGGCTGGATCGGCTTTTTCTCCCGCTTCAGCTTCAGCGAGGCCCAGACCTACAGCGAGCTGGTCAACCGCTTCCTCAACGTCTACATCGACTTCCTGCTCCTGACCTACCTGTGGGTGCCGGCCTGGGCCGCCGTGCTCCTCATCGACTTCTTCGTGCTGCGCCGGGGACGCTATGCCGCTGCAGAGCTGACGCGCGGGCGGGCCGGACGCTACTGGTATCGCGGCGGCGTGGCCTGGCGAGCCGTTCTCTCCTGGCTAGTGGGCTTCGCCATTACCATCCCCTTCATCGGCTCGGCGACCTTACCCTGGCTGAGTCAGCCGTGGCAGGGGCCATTAGCCCACCTGTTAGGCGGCATGGACCTGAGCGGCATCATCGGGGCCGTCGTCAGCGGCCTCCTCTACCTCCTGCTGAACCTGCCCCGCCTGCGCCAGCGGCCCGCCGCCAGCGCTGCAGAGATGGCAGCCGCCAGCTAACGGCTCCTATTCCGCAATCTATCCAGCCAGAGCTACAAGGGTTAGCGTTGGGGAGAGATGGAGGCCGCTGGGACGGGCTTTCGGGAATCGAAGGTCCCGTCCCCCCGTTCCAGGCACGCTTGACAGACCAGAGAAAATCTAGCCAGAAGGACCCTCAGCCACCGCGGGCGGCTCCTCTCTCCTCCCTCTCCCGAGAACGTCGAGCGCCGGGAATGGGAAGCACTCAGGGAGCCGGCCAGCAAGACAAGCCGAGAGCTAGCAAGATAGAGACGAGGTCAATCAAGAGAAGAGACGGGTTTCTGACGATGTTGGTGATGGAGATTTATCGCTCGATCCAGGGCGAGGGCAGCCTGATGGGCGTGCCGACAACGTTTGTGCGCTTCTTCGCCTGCAACCTGCGCTGCTCGTGGTGCGATACTAAGTACTCGTGGAGCGTGCGCGAAGGCGGGAGCTGGGAAACGCTCCCTCCCGAGACCGTCGCCGAGCGGGTGAACGCCCTCGGCGCCCGCCATGTGGTCCTCACCGGCGGCGAGCCAACGCTCCAGAAGGAGCTGCTCCAGCTCGTTACCCTGCTGAAAACCCAGGGCCACCACCTGACCGTCGAGACGAACGCCACCATTTTCCCTGCTCTGGCCGTGCCGCTGATCGACCTGTGGAGCCTCTCGCCCAAGCTGCCCAGCGCCGGCAGCGGGGCCAACTACCTGCGCCATCCTGTCATCGAGCAGTTTTTACATAGCCTGCTCCCAGAACAGCAGCAGTGGAAATTTGTGGTGCGCGACGACTACGACGAGCAGGCCCTGCGCGCCTTGCTGGAAGCTCATCCGCTCTTCAAGGAGCGTCATCTGCCCATTATTCTGCAACCGGAGGGCAATGCCGCCTTGCCCGATTACCCCACCGCATTGGCCTGGCTGGCCGAGCGCGTGCGCGACCCCTTCTGGGATCAATACAATGTGCGCGTCCTGCCGCAGCTGCATGTCCTGATCTGGGGACGCCGCCGCCTGGTCTAGCCTCAGGAAGAGAGAGAGAGAGAGGAAGGAAGCCAGGCAGGAAGAAGAGAAGGCCACTGGCAGGCGGCTCAGGGAGCAATGGGCTTTCCCTGCCCTGCTTGCGGCTTCCCTGCTACAGCTAGAAGTGTAGCCGATCTACGTGAAAAGTCAACTTTCATCGGATTTCGCGGAACAAATGGCCCAACTCTCCTAGCATGCACCCGCTGCCCGCCTGGCGTACCCTACCTCACTGCCTATGCCCTGTCGGCTAAGTGCTCTCTTCCTGTCTAGCTGCTCCCTTGACAGCGTTGAGCACGGAAAGCTATATCTCTCATTGAGTGTCTTTCATCTTAAGTAGTCACTCACATCCAAGATAGCCCATAGTTTGCTGAAAATTTTCAGCAGGGGAAATGAGACTGAAAATTTTCAAGCAGGGAACACAGGAAAGTGAGTGTGGTGCCCGTTCCTCCCTCCAGGAGAAACGAGGCCACCTCACTCAACGTGGCCCGCGAGAGAGCGGACCACACAGGCAGTCGTTGCTTTGGCTGTTCAAGGAGGAAAAGCGATGTCTAGCAACCAGCCGGCAAGGAGAGCCGGCAGGCTCCTCGTAAGCGTCCTACTGCTGACGAGCCTCGCCGTCAGCGCCGCGCGCTCTCTCTCGACACACACAGCCTACGCCGCCAGTGCCATTACCGTGAATGGGGCGACGCGCTATCAGACGATCGATGGCTTCGGCTTCTCCGGGGCCTTTGGCCCCGCTCAGGAGCTGGAGCAGTCACCCAGCAGCACCCAACGTCAAATTCTGGATCTGCTCTTCAGCACCAGCAGCGGAGCCGGCTTCTCGATCCTGCGCAACTTGCTGCCCTCGGACCAGGCCCACACTATCGAACCCAATAGCCCCGGGAGTCCAAACGCCACGCCGACCTACGTCTGGGACCACGATAGCTGGGGCCAGGTCTGGCTCTCTAAGCAGGCCCAGAGCTACGGCGTCACGCAGTTCTACGGCGACGCCTGGAGCGCCCCCGGCTTCATGAAGACCAACGGCAATGAGACCAACGGCGGCGCCCTCTGCGGCTCACCGGGCGCGAGCTGCAGTAGCGGCGACTGGCGCCAGGCTTACGCCAACTACTTGCTGCAGTACTACCGCGACTACCTCAGCGATGGCATCCGCCTCACCCAGATCGGCGCCTTCAACGAGCCAAATCTCTCGACCTACTATTCGAGCATGGTCATGAATCCGACCCAGACCGCCGACTTTGTGGCCATCCTGGGGCCAACGCTGCGCGCGGCGGGAGTAACGCCACAGGTCGTCTGCTGCGACGGCGAGGGCTGGGACAGCGCCCAAAGCTACGCCAACGGCATCCTCGCCAATCCAACGGCCAATAGCTACCTCGACCTCTTCTCCAGCCACGGCTATACCGCGCCTCCCACAACGCCGATCACAGGATTGGGCAGCCGCCATGTCTGGCAAACGGAATGGGCCAAGTTCGATGCGGCAGACTATAGCTGGGACGACGGCGGCGATGGCTCCGGCTTCTACTGGGCCCAGCAGATCTACACCGGTCTGACCGCCGCCAACCTGAACGCCTTCTTCTATTGGTGGGGCGTCAACTTCAATGCCAGCGACAATGGCTATCTGATCAATGTGGTCAATGGTACCGTGACGCCAGCCAAGCGCCTCTGGAGCTTCGCCAACTATAGTCGCTTTGTGCGCCCCGGAGCGACGCGCATCGGCGCCACCAGCAGCGATACTACACTGGAGGTGACGGCTTTCCTCAACGCCAATGGGACGCTGGCCATCGTGGCCCTCAATACCTCCTATAGCGCGGTACCGGTGACGCTTTCGCTGCAGGGCCTCACCCTGCCCACCAACGCAAGCGCCGTGCCCTATGTGACCGACGCCAGCCATAATACAGAGGCTCAGGCGCCGTTGACCGTGCAGAATAATAGTTTCAGTGCCACGATTGCCGCCCGCCAGCTGGTGACCTACGTGATCGCTGGCAGCTCCTCAGCGACGCCTACGCCCGCACCTTCTCCAACGGCGGGACCCTCGCCTACTCCTTCACCTACCGCAACACCAACAGCGACCGCGGCCCCCACTCCAACGCCAACGCCTTCCCCAACTCCGGGAGCGGGCACCAGCTGCGCGATCCATTATGTGGTCAACTCGCAGTGGCCTGGGGGCTTCAGTGCCCTGATCCAGATTACCAATACGGGGCCGACCCCGATCAACGGCTGGCAGCTTCAATTCACCTTCCCCAACGGGCAGACGATCACTCAGGGCTGGAACGGCTCCTTCAGTCAGAGCGGCAGTACAGTCACGGTGACCAATCTCTCATACAATGCCACAATCCCGGCAGGCACCACGCTCGGCGCCTCGCCCGGCTTTAACGGGACCTGGAACGGCAGCAATACCCCGCCCACAGGGTTCAGACTGAATGGCGTCAATTGCACCACTACCTAGCTCAGGCTGCCTTTGCCCGAGGCTGGCAGCAGGCCGTCGGCGGCCTGGCCTCTCTTCCACAGCGTCTTGAGGTCAGGCAAGCCTTCCTCTCTCCCTCCCTGCGATGGTAAGTAGAGAGGAAGAGAGAAAGGGCACCGAACCGATCCGCTCAAGGCCCCTCTCCTCATCTGGCTCGCCCGATAGCGCTGTCCTGCGCACTGGCCGCCGCGATCGCTCTGGCCCCCACTCCGTTCAGGGCCAGGGCCTTGCAGCGGTAGCCAGGACAGCGCTGGCTTGCTCCCTGGGACGCCCAGCGCAGCGCACCAGGCTCCTGGTCGATCTTTCTTCCTCTGGCGAGGGGCAGGTGGTGAGCTGTCGCTCACATTGCTCTGCTCTCACGCTTTCTGCTATCATAGAAACAGTTGTGTTTGCTGATCTTCTCACGTTCGACGGGCTGTGCTCGCGCGATCACTCGCTGATACGCCTGACGCGCAGCAGGATGTCTCGCGCATGTTCTTGAAGGGAGGCTTTCGTGAAACAGGCATTCACCGGACGCCTGGCTGCTGGCCTCGTCCTGATCCTCGTCGCCATTGTGCTCCCGCTCGTGCTCTGGTTCGCCGCCGGGGGACGAGCCGTTGTTGTCGGCCTCACTGGTAGCCTGCTTGCATTGATCTTCGGCATCTTTCTGCTCGTCGGCATCTTCCCGCCACGCGCCAGGAGCTGAACCGCATCAGAGAGGATCAGACCAGCCCGCTGCCTGACTGGTACGCCAGTCAGGAGACTATCCTCATGAAGGAGCGCTTGCGAAACTACCCGCATGGGGTGGGATCTGGGTAGGCATCTCCTTACTGAAGGAAGTGTCACCTGGTGGCACGTGATAGATGGAGGGAGCAGTCCAATGGCCAGCACTCCGGTTCCGGTACCCTACGAAGACCGGGAAGCCTTCATCCTGGGAGACAGCTTTGACCAGGAGCTGGTCAGGCGCGGCTGGCAATTGCAGCAGGTACGCCGGCCCTATACTGATCCCCTGGTGCTTCGGCAGCCCTGGCTGCGTTGTCCCAATGGCAGCCAGTACAGTGAGCGCGCCCTGTACCGCTGCTTGCTGGCTACCTCTGCTCGTCACGCCTTGCGCCGGCTGCTGGAGCGGCTTCCTTGTCTCTATGGCGATCTCCTCGCAGCCAGTCCTGGTGAGCTGCCCAATGATCGCCTTCTGCAGATGCTCATCGACCAGGAGCTGCTGCTCCGAGAGGGGGCCGCTGTCAAAGCGGGTCCTGCCTTGGAGCGCCTTTACGATCTGGGCCATACACTAGAGTGGCTGGTCGCCGAGTGGCTGCGACTCTACTGTGTGGGACACTACGAGCGCCTCGTGCCGGTGCGTCACGGCGTGAGCCTGGCCTCCCCAGCCATCCCGGGCGATCTGGATGTCCTGGCCTTTCCCGATGAGGGTCCCGTGCTGATCGAATGCAAGTCGCGGAGCAAAGCGATCGAGGAGGACCACTTCGTGCGCTTTGTGGCACGAGCACGCCTGCTCCGCCCCTTCGCGGCCATCTTCCTCGTCGATATTGAAAACCCGCTTCCCAAACAGCGTCTCAGTCAGTACGCGCACGCCCTGCAGCGGCTAGGGTCTGCCCCTCCGCACGGTTCAGGTGGCTTTTACTTCACCGCCGAGCGCATCTATCTGGTGAATACTTCGCTGAGCTTCGCTCAGCGCCTACACGAGGTGCTGGAGGACGCCCGTCGCCGCCAGCCCAGCTCAGCGCGAGCGCAAGGCTGAGGCCCCCACGCCAGCCTGGCTTGCTCACGTACCAGCCAGCGCTATTGCCCTTCCCACAGAGACCCCTCCCTATCTCCCCACCCATCTGGGCTATGCCGGCGGCGCTCCTCGCCAGTTCGGCATCAGCGAAGCACACGAGAGAGTAGAGGCGTATCAGACATCTTGGCTGATGTCTGTATCACGCCGCTCAGGGGTGGCAAGGGCTTAATAGAGGGATCATAACTTTTCAAACAAGGAGCGAATAATGTACAAGATTGTTGATAACGCTCCTGAACAGATCACTCAGCGGGTCCCGGATCGGCAGAGGACTGGCCTGCGGGCGCCGCTGACTGGCTCTGCTCGCTTGCTATCTGCGCCAGAGTGTGGAGGAGCCAGCGAGACCGCCATGACAGGGATGCGTGGTAACGAGCGCGGACGGGAGCTTCTTCCTGAAGTGGTTGTAGGGGGCGTTCTACTGTTTTCTTACGTTCCTCCATTCTTTGAGGTCTGTCAAGTCGTAGATGAGGAGTTCGGTACCCAATGGAGCAGGACGATCTTTCTCAAGGGATTGAAACGGAGCTAGTCAGCCTGCGCCCCGCCCTGGAGCGCTTTTTCCGGCGGCAGCTGCACGACTCCTCAGCGATCGACGATTGCGTGGACGAGACCTACGCCCGCGCCTACCAGAGTTTACGTCAGCGTGCCCTGCCCCTTTACCATCCTCGCGCCTGGCTCTTTAAGATCGCACGGCGCGTCCTGGCTCAATATCGGGCAGAGGAGCAGAAGCGCCGGCGTACGGGTCAGATCCAATATTACGCAACAACCGACGGTGAGTTGCGCTCCGAGATCGATGATCTGGCCGATGACGCTGAACAGCAGCCGGAGGCACTGGTAGAGCGGCGTGATCAGGCGCGTCTGCTCGCTCTCAGTCTTGAGGCTTTGCCCCGCTATGAGCAGACGGCAGTGATGTTACATTTCTCGGGCCAGTCAGCGCGCGAGATCTCTGCCCAGACAGGCCGTCCTCGGAGGACGGTCAACGACGATATTCGTCGAGGGATCAGCCGCTTGCGCCGTCTGGTTCACAACCTCGACTGAGGCTCCGAATGAGTTGCTCTTGTCTTGATGATGAGCCGAGAGCGAACAGCGCTCACAATCGCTCGCCTCACTGGGCGGCCAGCGCTAACGCCAAGGTAGCGCCAGCCGCGGCGGAAACGAGCTCGGAGAGAGAGAAGCATCTTTGAGAAAGACAGCAGGGGAGGATTTGCTTCATGTATCAGAACAGCGCTGAACCTTGCACGGGGCCGCTGCGTGCCAGGGAGCAGCCCCCTCAGCCTCACGAGAGCTGGCAACGCTTGCTCTCCCCGGTACGTCAGTCGGCGCTCCGCCCGCTCCATCTGGTGCCCACCAGCGGAGAGGATCAGCTCACGAGCGCTGACACTGAGGCCCATCTTGTTCAGGCTCCCCCTACAGGCGGAGCAGCGGCGGGCGAGGAAGATGATCAAGGCAGCCAGGAAGCGGCGATGACCCTCGGAGAAGTCCCCCGGCTGCGCCCCCTGCCTGATGACGGCGAGGCCATCGTGAGCCAGCTGGCGCAAGCCCTGGAGCAGCGGACCAGCTTACCACGTGACCCGCTCCTGTTGGCTCTGACACACTCTTCCTGGCGCGTACGCGCTGAGGCGGTGCGCCTGCTCGGCCTGAGCGGCGAGCCACAGATCGAGTTGCTGCTCAAGGCCCTGGGCCAGGAAGCCCACGAAGCAGTGCGCGAGGCCATCGTCTGGTCACTGGGGCGCTTGATCCCCGCCTTCCTGGCCGACGAGCAGCTACGCAGTGCCTGGTTGGCCCGCCTGCGAACAACCTTGATCGCGCTGGTGCAGGCCGACGATTGCTGGCTGGTGCGTGAGGCCGCCGCCTGGGCCTTGGGATGCTTAGGCTGGGCCGCCCCCCTGGAAGCGCTGCGCCAGGTACTGCTGAGCGACGGCGATGAGGAGGTCTGCGCGGCAGCAGCCCAGGCCCTGGCCTTGTCGGGCAAGCGCATGGCGCGGGCCTATCTGCTGGAGGCCCTGGAGAGGGTCGAGTTACCTTTCTTGCAGGAGACGATCCGTGAGGCATTGGCGGAACTCGACGAGGCCCTGGCTCGCACAGCAGCCCAGGCACAGCAAGCCCGCCGGTCAAGCTCGCCGCTGCGTCAGACGCTGCTGGCTCTGCGCGATTTCCTGGAGGATCGCCGTGGCACTTTGCTAGAGCCACGCCTCCTGCTAACAGAACAAGGGCCGGTCCTGGTACTATGGTGCACCTATCAGGCGAAGGAGCGACGACTGCAGGAGGTACTCGAAGCTCTGCCCCAGGACCTGTGGACGCAGGCTTCGATCGCCCCTCTCGCGGCAACCCAGCGCTCGGGCGATCGGGTGCTGCGCCTCCTCGGCCAGCGTCTGGCCCAACACTGCCAGCAGTCTTCCTGTCAGGAGGTCCTGATGCTTTCAACGACCATCTGTCGTCAGGCTCAGGCTCAGGCTCAGACTGAGTCGTCGCTGCTGCTGGAGCAGAGCCGTACCTGCTTGCGCGTCATCATTATCGGCGTGAGCGAGTCCGAGGTGGATCGCAACAAGCCGCCCGTGTTGCGCGAGCTGGCCCTGGCCTGGCAGGCAACGACCCAGGAGGCGCCGCTCTGCGAGCAGGACCCGTGCGATCTGCATCTCTGGTACCAGCCTTGCCGCGGTTGGGCCAGCCAGGGCTAGGCCGAGGTGACCAGGACCAGCTCAGGCAGCTCCCCTGGTTGCGCCTCCTGCCACTTTGGCCGCTGCCTCAGCTTCATTCTTCAGCGAGCCGGCTGCTGATCAGGGATGAGGTTGAGATGGCTCCGGCGGCTGCTCGGGGTCAGCAGAGCGACGTCGACGACCAGGTCCCCGAACACAGCGCTGGGTGGGACGGCTACACTTGCGCCGTATGCTCCCTCTCGAAGAGCCAGAGGTCGCTCAGGCGCCAGAGGCGGTCGTGAACATAGCTTTCTCCCAGACAGAGCGCTTCGGCCCAGAGGAGGATCAGCAAGGGCGGCAGCCAGAGCGCTGGGGCCACAAGCGCTCTCCATTGCCAGCTTAGCCAGCCCAGGGCTATGATGAGCAGCGCCACCAGGATGGCGCCACTGGTGGCCAGCAGAAAGGAGCGCCGATGACGACGCCGAGCCACCAGGAGGCCAACAGTCAGCATACGCTTGAGCCGCCCACGCGCGTGCTGCAGTGTATCTCTCCATTTGTTCCAACGTGCCGAGAGAATCAAAGCCAGCGGCAACATGATCACGATGGCCACCAGGAGCAGAACCAGTAAGAGCATTATCCCTTTAAACAAGGCCAGCATTGCTATCTTCTTTCACTCATTCACCTGATCAGCAGGCAAGAGAGGCGCCGGTATCCTCCGACGAAGGCCCGCACTGAGAGGCGGCTTTAGTGCCAGTGGGCCAGCAGCTCCCCGAGGAAGGTAGCCAGCGTTTCGAGTATGCCGCCAGCCACCTCTTCGACCAGAAGGCTGCGCCGCTGGGGAGGCGGACCACTCTGCTCTTGTCCGAGCAGGAGGATGTAGGGACTGAGCGTTATCAGCAGTGGCAGCTCGGGCAGGCCATCGGCGGCAGGAAAGAGCTGAAGCTGGCAGTGTTTCAGGTGGGCAGCAGGACGCTGCCAGGCCGCCATATGTATGCGCAAGAGGGCCGGTCTTGCTTCTTGCTGGGCCGAGGGAGCCGGCTGACAGGTACAGCTGGCG
Source organism: Thermogemmatispora onikobensis (assembly GCF_001748285.1). Lineage (NCBI taxonomy): Bacteria > Bacillati > Chloroflexota > Ktedonobacteria > Thermogemmatisporales > Thermogemmatisporaceae > Thermogemmatispora > Thermogemmatispora onikobensis. The sequence continues at coordinate 13,753 of NZ_BDGT01000039.1, forward strand.
AGCGGGACCTCGCGCTGCCAGAACCAGGAGTAGCAGCGGCCAGTGGCCAGCAGCAGGCGCAGCTCCGGCCAGCGGCTCGCGCCATCGAGACAGGCCAGCGGCCGAGCTTCTGCAGTCCTGCCATGGGCAGAGTCAGGATAGATCTTGACTGCAGGATCAAAGAGCCGCTGGCCCACAAAGAGCCAGCTCTCACTTCCGCAGGTCGCCAGGATCTGCGTCGGCCTCTGCCGATCCCGCTCAAAGGTGGCCAGCTCGACGCTCCCTCGGCGCAGAACCAGGTAGCTCCGGCTACGCTCAGGCTGTACCCAGAGCAGTGGCCGTTCACTGCGATCGTCGGATACTTGCATCTGGTTCCCCCATATGTAAACGGTGTTTGTTCGCTTGCTCCCCTGTAGTGAGAAGCTGACGCTCTTGAAGCGGGAGCGCGCTAGCGAATCAGTGCTAACAGACGCGAGAACATAGGTCTGAAGAGCGCACGCAGGTGCTTGTCCGAAGAGGCTGGCTGCTGCCGCAAGGTCTGCAGCTCTTCATAGCGCTCGCTCGCTTCGTCGAGGCGGCCTAGAAGGGCCAGCAGGAGAATCTGACAACAGCGAGGTACGGGATCGCCGGGCATCACCAGAGCAAGGCGCTCGTAGACGGCGAGAGCTTCCTCCCCTCGGCCCAGACCGCTCAAGAGGAGCGCCTGCTGATAGAGGGCCTGGCGATCGTCAGGGCGCCGCCGCAGCCGTTGCTCGCAAGCAGCCAGCTCCTTTTCGGCCCGCTGGCGGATGATCGACTGCTGCTCCGTCTCCTGTGGGAGCAGCGATGAGGGAGAGGAGGCAGTCCGCCAGTGGAGGCGCAGCGCCTGCAGCAGGGTTCCCAGGGCCTCACTATAGCGCCCCAGCTCTGCCAGCACACAGCTCTCCTGCAGGACTACCCTCGTGTTCTCGGGCTGGAGCTGGCGAGCGTACTCATAGGCGACCAGCGCCTCGCGATAGCGCAAGAGCCTGGCCAGAACACCGGCCTTGTTGGAAGCTGCCCAACGATGGCCTGGGTCAAGTCGCAGGGCCTCCTCAAAGACCGCCAGGGCCTCCCTATAGCGGCCCAGCGACGCTAAAGCGGTCCCTTTGCCGTTGAGGGCGGCCACATAGTCTGGTCTGAGTCGCAGGGCCTCCTCATAGGCTACCAGCGCTTCCCTATAGCGCTTCAGTTGGTGCAGGACATAGCCCTTGTGCACCCAGACACGGTCATAGCTCGGGTTCAGACGCAGGGCCTCCTCATAGGCCGCCAGGGCTTCCTGATAGTGTTGCAGCCGCTCCAGAGGCAGGCCGTAATAGTAGTGGGAGCCAGCCAGGTCCGGCCAGCGGTGCCGGACGTGCGCAGCAAGCTGCAAGCCCTCCTCGGGATGCCCCAGCGTGAGCAACAACTCACACTTGAAGAAAGAAAAGCTGGCCTCTTTCTCACTATCGAGGCGCCCGGCCTCGCCGCACACAGCCAGGGCCTCTTCGCAGGCAGCCAGGGCCTCTTCGTCACGTGCCAGGCGCCATAAAGCCGCTACCCGTACGTACCATAACTCAGCATCCTCACGATCGCGCTGCAGCCCCTGGTCCACCGCCTGCAGCGCCTCCTCGGCGCGCTGCAATTTCAGGAGCACCTGAGCTTTTTCGAGCCAGGGAGCGCTTTCCGGCTCAAGCTCGCAGGCCCGCTCATAGGCGGCCAGGGCTTCCTCGTAGCGTTCCAGCTCTTGCAAGGCCCAGCCGCGCGCCCGGTGCAGGTCGGAATCAGCACCATCAAGGAGCAATCCTTGATCAGCCGCCTGCAGGGCTTCCTCAGCTCTCCGCAGAGCCAACAGCGCTATGGCCTTTCTCCAGAAGAGCGATGGCCCTGACTTCAGCTGAAGGGCGTGCTCAAAGACCGCCAGCGCCTCTTCATAGCGCTCCAAAGCATGCAGCGCCCTCCCTCTGCCTTCCCAGGAGAAGAGATCTGTTGGACAGAGATCCAGGGCCTGGTCATAAGCCGCCAGCGCCTCCTCATAGCGCTTCAAAGCTAGCAGCGCCTCTCCGCGGTTCTTCCACAACCAGAGATCTTCCTTATCGATGCGCAAGCCTTGATCGCAGGCCTCCAGCGCCTCGCTATATTGCTCCAGTTGCAGCAAGCAGTCGCCCTTTGCCGCCCAGGCAGCAACATTCATGGGATCAAGCCGCAGGGCCACCTCATAGGCTGCCAGCGCTTCAGCTCTTCGTTCGAGTGCCTCCAGGACGAACCCTTTCCTCAACCAGCTCTCCGCCTCGCGGGGATTCCTCTGCAATAGCTCTTCATAAAGAGTTAGGGCCTGATCATAGGCGGCTACAGCCTTGTCACTGTTGTCCAGCCCGCTGAGAGTCACTCCAAGGTAATAGGAGCATTTGGCCTGACGCTCCATCCTCTCCGGTAGCATCCGGCTCAATCTCTCAAAGATTGTCAGCGCCTCTTCATAGCGCTCCAGCGCGTTCAGTGCTCTTCCTTTCAACAACCAGAGATCCCAGGCCGCTTCCTCACTCTGGTTGCTCAGCTTCAGAGCCTGCTCTGCCGCCTCCAGAGCTTCCTTGTCGTGGCCCTTCCTCATCCAACGTTCTCCCTGCTCCAGATAGCGCTGCCAGCTCGGCGGCTCTTCCTCCTGTCCCTCCGTCTCAGCACTCTTCATATTCTTCATTCGTCCTTTTCCTTTCTTCTCAAGAGAAGAGATCTTGAGATTTAAGTCAACCAATGCAATAATCAAAAGCTGCCACGTCTGGGCGTGATCTGTCCTCGGTGTGTCACTAGCGTCAGGCGAGCCTGTGTCTGCATCTGCTGACCGTCCGTCAGGCTTCCCCAGTCATTTGAAAGCTATCCAGCTAAGCCAGAGAGCTGGAGGGAGCTGAACTTGCCTGTGGGCCTTTCCCGTCGCTGGCGCTCATCTATAGGGGAGAGGAGGTCGTGGGCAGCGCTCTGCTTTCCCCTGGATGACTCCTTGCCTTGTTCAGTCGGTCAGCGCCGGCACCCAGTCTTCTCCCACGTTCAGGGGCAACGGTAGCACTATCTTCCATTCCTCCTGCCCGTTCTCCTTTGCCAGGGCATGCAGGACAAATCGTTCTACTCCACCCGATGCTGTTGTAAACAGATAGATCTCGCTCTTTCCCACTATCAGACGGCTCGGTCCTGGCTCTTCACTGGTGGCTGGCAGTTTCTGCCAGAGCACTCGTCCGCTTTGCCCATCCAGTGCCGTCAACTGTCCTTGCCCGTCCAGCAGATAGAGCACCTTTCCGTCTACCACCCCTTGCACCGGCACCACATCGAACCCGAAGACGCCCGGCAGTTCAATCGACCAGCCCTCCTCTCCATCCGCCAGCCGCAGCGCGCTCACCTGCAGCTTTTGCTCCTGCTCCACATCCTTTGCGACATAGAGCCAGCCCTGCCCCGCGGCAAGCAGCCGATATTCGAAAGCACGCCATCGTGATCCGCTCGCCTGCCACAGCTGTCGCCCGTCGTTAGCGTCTATTGCGATAACCCCCTGTGACAGATCCAGGCAAAGCACCCCATTTCCCAGCGCCATAGCCATCGGTTGTTGATCGCGCCCTTCTGGAAAGCTCCTTTGCCAGCGCGGCTGCCCCGTGCGTGCGTCCAGAGCCACCACCAGAGCAGATCTCTCTGGCACTGTCAGTAAATCATCTCCTACGACATAAACCATCCCCTCTCCCACCAGAGGCATCAGTTCGACCCCCGTCGTTGTCCGATTGGCCTCCTTCTGAGGGAGCTGATAGCTCCAGCGGCTCTGCCCATCGTTCACTGCCAGTGCCTCTACCGCCTTCACATCCCTCCGATAGACCAGCCCGGCTACCTTGTCCACCGCTGGCACTCCCCAGCCGTCATCAAGAGACTCTGAATCCTCCGCTCCCCAGCGAACCGTTCCATTCTGAGCGTTCAGGACCAGCAGATAGCCATCCGCGGTATTGGCGTACAGATTCTGCCCGGCACGAGTTATTGTCATAAACCCTAACAGGTCGCTGTAAGAAGTGTCTTTCGAGCGCAGCAGTCGGCACCAGCGCGGGCGCCCACTGCCGGTATCCAGCGCATAGAGCCATGTATTCAGCCCTACATAGAGAGTGGTCTCTGCTGGCTCGTTGCCACCAGCAGGCTGGCCGAGCCTGCTGACTTGTACCTGCGACTGAGCCGCCGGGCAGGGCACCGTCTCCATCTGCACGGGCGGCGGCATCTGGCAACCCAGTAGACTCACCAGCAGCCAGACACACCCTAAGAACAGCTTCCACGAGGCGCGTGCAAACTTCTGCCATCGCTTGCTCACGAGCGCACACTCCGTCTGTTCTGACCTTGACCCCTCTAAAGACGAAGACGCAACTTTGCCTCTAGCTTCCAGTCATGAGATCTACACGCTGCACCTATCGAGTACGATAATGTTCTTTTGTTCCCAGAAAGAGGGAGGGGCCAGAGGCACGCTCTCCTCCCCCGCGTTCTCCTGCTCTCAGCCCGCCAGGACCGGTATCGGCCAGCCCTGGCCTACGGGCAAAGGTAGCGCCACATTCCATTCCTCCTGCCCATTCTCCTTTGCCAGGGCATGCAGGACAAAATGTTCCTCTTCGCCAGGGAGTGCCACAAACACATAGACGTTGCTCCCCCCCACTACCAGGCGGCTCGGGATGCTTCCCCCATTACGGCGGCTTGCTAGTTGCTTCTGCCAGAGTATTCGCCCGTTCTGCCCATCCAGCGCCGTCACCCATCCCTGTCCATCAACCAGATAGAGCATCTTCCCGTCTACTCCCCCTTGCAACGGCGCAGCCACACGGTCAAATCCTCCTGTCAGCTCAGCCGACCAGCCCTCCCGTCCATCCAGCAGCCGCAGCGCGCTCACCCGTATCTGCCCTGTCTGCCTGGCCTTCTCCACCACATAGAGCCAGCCCTGGCCTATTGCCAGCGGCTGGTAATCCAGATCCCAATCTCGCCATTGCGCACGGCTCACCTGCCACAGTCGTCGCCCATCGCTGGCCCTTATCCCAAGGATCTGGCCTTCGTAGTCCAAACAAAGCACTCCATTCCCCAGTAGCATCGCCCGTGGCTGCTGATCAGGGAGAAACCTGTCAGGGATGCCCAATTGCCAGCGCAATCGCCCTGTGCGCGCATCCAGCCCTATCACTTCCGGCCCTCCCCCCTGCGGTGTCGACACTCTACCACCCACGACATAGACCATTCCCTCAGCCGCCACCGGCATGAGATAAACGCTGGCATTCCCTGGGAATGCATAGCTCCATCGCCCTCGCCCATTGTTCATATCTAGCGCCTCTACCCTCTTCAGAGCGACCCGATAGACCTGTCCGACCGTCTCATCCACGGCTGGCACCATCCAGGATTCCCCGCTGAAAGCCATCAATTTCATCTCTGCTTGCCAGCGGATTTCCCCATTCTGCGCCTTCAGTGCCAGCAGATAGCCATCGGCGGTATTAGCGTAGAGCGCCTGCCCACCACGCGCGATCGGCTCGAAACCTGAGAGGGCATAGAGAGGAGTGCTTTTCCAGCGCAGCAGTCGGCACCAGCGCGGGCGCCCACTGCCGGTATCCAGCGCATAGAGCCATGTACTCAGCCCTACATAGAGAGTGGTCATTACGGGCTCATCGCCACCAGCAGGCTCAGCTAGCCTGCTGACTTGTACCTGCGACTGAGCCGCAGGGCAGGGCACCGTCTCCAGCGACACGCTTGGCGGCGTCTGCTGGCAACCCAGCAGACCCACCAGCAGCCAGACACACCCTAAGAACAGCTTCCAGGAGGGACGCGCAAACCCGGGCGACTGCCCTTTCATGATCTCAATGCTCCTCCTTTCTCAGCACTATCCTCCGCCGACGCTGACGACGAAAGAGCCAACAGTTTGTTGATGAGGACCTGGGCCTCTTTGACAGAGTGCAGTTCGCTGCGCTGTTTTTCTCCAGATCGCTCATTCATGCTTCCTTCTTTTCCCTGGCTCAGGCTCCCAGCACTGGCACGATCCAATAGCCTCTCTCCCCAAAGGTCATCTCCCACTCTACCTTTCCGCTCACACGGTCCACCGCGTGCAGCACATAGGGTCCGTTGGCCTCCAATCCACTCGTGAGAACATAGACCGTATTTCCTTCGACTACTGGCTGACTCATTGGCATCCAGTCATGGCCGACGTTAGCGGCGATTTGCTGCCTCCAGAGCTTATGCCCGCTGCCTATCTCTAGCGCTTCCAGCCCTCCATCCTCGCCTGTCAGATAGAGCGTCTGTCTGTCCACCACCGTCCAGAGGTCCCCTCCTTCCTCAGCGGTCACCTTCCAGAGTACCCGCCCGCTCGCTGCCTTCACCGCCCAGAGCTGCGGATTCTTTCCCGCCTCAATCTGCAGGTAGAAGACCCCTTCCGCTGCACCAACCAGCCTGGAGTAAGACGTTCCCTGCAGCTGTATCTCCCAGAGCAGCTTGCCATCGGTCACGCGTATCCCCAGGAGTCCCTTCCCGTTGATCAGCAGGCCGATCACTCCTTGCTCCGCCTTCAATGGCTCTTGCAGGCGTAAATTTTTTCCCAACGGCCAGAGGTGCTCCCACAAGCGCTTCCCTGTTTGCGCCTCCACCCCCAGTAAGAGGAGGTTCTCGGTATTGGAGCCTGCTCTCGTGTAGACCGATACTGCTGCCACTGCCACATTTCCACTGACCTTCGGTAGCAGCCTTGGCAGTACCTGCGACTTCGCTGGCAGCCCCTGGCTGAGATTCTGCTGCCAGCGCATCTTCCCGTCCGTGCTCCCGACGGCATAGAAGCCAATGCTACTATCTACTCCATAGATGAGCTGTCTCTGCTCATCTACCGTTGGCGCCTCCCAATCCTCATCACCGAAGAAGTCATAATTCTCTGCCACCCACCGCACCTGTCCGCTGTCTGCATCGAGGGCCACCAGTCTTCCCTCGTCTGTTCCGCTATAGAGGCTGTGACCACTACGCCTCAGTGCCGCAAAGTCGGGGGTGATACTCTCTTCCTCGCTATCCGTAGACACCAGCCGCCGGCACCACAGCACTCTCCCCCGCTGCCCATCAATCGCGTAGAGGCGATCGTGATCACCTACGTAGAGCAATGCTTGCCCTTGACCATCAGCGCGAGCCTGCCCTCTGAATAGTACTCGGTCCCCTGTAGCCCCACAGGGAACAGTACTCAGAGGTACAGCACTCGACTGGGGGAACGATGGCTGACAGGCGGAGATGGTTCCTATGAGGAAGACCAGGCTGAGCACCCGCAGACTTGCCCACTTTGTTCCGTTGAGCAGCTGACGAAACACTTCCTTCCCTCCTTACAACCGGCGAACCTAAAAGCCGGGAAGAGCGCATCCGACCTCTTGATAGGACTGCTTTGCCAAGCTCTGAGCCTGCTCATTATGATAGGTGGCCAGCCGGCCATCGGGCTGAATGGCTCCTTCGCTGTAGAGGAGAGCGTTAGCACTTTGCTTCCGCAGAGAGCCAGTTTCTCTCCCCCCAGCGAGTGCTCACCAGGGCTGATACTGAGTCTGCAGCCAGGCCGTAGCACAGAGGGTCGCCCCCAATGAGGCAGTCGGCAGCCTCCGCTGCAGGCCCACCAGACTCATCAGGAGCTACACATTCCTCATTAGCAGCTTTCATCTGTAACATTCTATTCCTTCTGCCATTTACTCTATAGCAGATATATTTACGATAGTCAATACTACCAGCGAGAAAACTCGCCAGCGATCTGTTGCCTTCTGCCCTCTGCTGGAGACCATCGTCCATCTCACGCCTCCCTCCCTTCTGCTAATCTTTGCGCAACTGGGCAGGAGGCACCTCCAACTCTTCTCGAAATAGCTCATCTACTGGATTGCCAGCTCTGCCAGCTCTCTCTTCCTATGCCTCCCAGCGTCGTCTCATCATGTCCCGTCGCCTCGGTCCGCGTCTCCGCATGTGCCTCCCACGGACGCAGACGGGTCCTGCCCCTGCTCGTTCCCCTGTACCGTGTCCGCCGTCAGGAACTGCCCTTCCTCAGACCCTTCGTCCCTCCCCCTCACCCGATCGATGCCCGCTCTCATTCCCCTCTCTGCTCTTGCTCTGCTGCCTCTTCTTCAGCAAGCTCCCTCAGCCCCTGGCTTACCCTCCAGACCAGCAGGCCTATGGTGTATACCAATGCCGCTATGGGCAGCATCAGCCACAGCGCTGCCCCCCCCAATTCCACCAGGTTCCCCGCCAGCCCCCGCAGACCCTCCTCCTGCACCCCTCTGAGCAGCTCATGGCGCACCTCCGGGCTGACTGCCACCAGCCCAACGACCAGTCCTCCCCAGACCACCACCGCCCCACATCCCACCGCCTGCACCCCCTGCCTCCATCTCCTCTCTGCCCTCGCCTTCTCCCACCCCTTCAGCGTTCTCCCCACGGCTGCCGCTCGCTCCTCCAGCAGCTGCTCTAGCTCCTCCTTCCCCTCATAGAGCCTCGGCAGCAGCCACTCCGGCTCTCCCCTCCCTTTCTTGACCACTCGCCAGCCCCACGGCTCCCGCCTGATTTCCCGCACCTGCTCCCAGCGAACCACCCAGGTTCTCCGCACCAGCTCCTGCAGCTCTACCCATCCCTCCTCACCGACCACCAGCCTCCGCCGCAAGCCCAGCAGCTCCCCGGCGGAACCCACCCCGAACCCGAGCAGGAGCGCTGACAGGAAGGCGAGGTCCCCTGGCCCCTTCCGCCACAGGACCAGGACGACCACTCCAATCCCCTCTCCTAGCAGTCCCCACCAGCTCACGCGCAACCACCGCCTCGTCCGAAAGGCAGCCAGCGGCCTGCCCAGCTCCAGACGCTCTAGCAACTGCTGATCCTTCACAGCGATGCCCATAGTTTTACGCATCTCTTACCATTCCTTCCTTTGCAAACACAGGTACTCATCAACTGTCTGGCAAGGACCCTTTAGCTAGCAGCTCTCTCCACACCCCTCACGCCCCATCGTCTAATCGACCAGCGGAGCAGGGGGCGCCGCTCTAGCTCCACCAACAAGGGGCTGATGAAGAACACGGCTCTGTTGCCGGCGGCCAACCGCTCCCGGTCAGTCCTAACCGAGAACCCGCGCCGGACTGGCTCCCCCCGCCAGCTGCGCCCATCCCTCTCTCGGTCGCCCTGCTCTCCTCTCACTCAGACGGCACGGCAGCCATCCCTACGGCGACAAGATAATGCAGCACACAGATGAAAATAGCCTTTGCCCGCTTCCTCATGCTTTAACCCAGCGCTATTCTCTCTCACCATCGAGCTGGGCTCTCCTTCCTGCCGCCTGCACCGGACCAGCTCCCAGATCTGCCACTTGCGCCTAGAAGACACCAGAAGGCCAGCCGCAGCAGCAGCACCTCCATCACCACCCACCAGCCACCCCCAGGCAGCGCCAGCCCCACGCCGGCAGGCCAGAGTCCGAACCAGATCTGCCCCACCGTCATCCCCAGCGCCAGCATGAAGAGTACTCCCATTCCTAGCACCAGCACCCAGATCCACACTCGCGACATGGCTTCCCAGAAACGCGTCCGACGTGCCAGGCCGAAACGTGTAAGCCAGACCAGCAAACGGAACCCCAGTGCTCCCAGCCCCACCAGCAGCACACTCAGGCTCAGCCGCCAGAGCAGCCCCTGCTCCAGCCACAGCGAGCCGCCCACCCCCACGACGACCGCCAGCAGCCAGAGCACCAGCGAGGCAACACCCCTGGCTCCCCTTCTTGTGGCTCGCCACCCGCGCCACCAGCGCGGCAGCACCCACCGGCTCAGGCGGATCAGCTCCGGCCCCACCAGCCAGCTCATGCGCAGCTCCAGCACCAGCGCCCCTGTCATAAACGCTCCCGCCAGCGCCTGCTCTCCCACCCATAGCCAACGGGGCTGCTGTGGCCCGGCAGGAATCAGCCTCAGCCAGCTGCCCCACAGCAACGCTCCCAGTAACCACACAAAGCATGGACCGACCACCACCGAGAGCCGCTCTGTCTCTGCCTCTGTCCCCCCCTCACTCTGCCCCACCAGCCCTTCCCCACTCAGCTCCTCCTCCTGGAGCCACCACAAGAGCACGCTCACCAGTCCCCATGCCCCCAGGGCCACCACCCCTTCCGCCAGAAAGCAGAGCGCCAACAGCTGCTGCCAGACGACCACCCCCATGAGCGCTATGCTTGCTGCCCACAGCAACACAGTGCCGCGCACTGACAAGACCCGCATGATGGATGTTCCCCCTCTCAAGGACTTCCTTATACTGGCCCAGGCCAGCAGCCGCTACTTCGTAGCGAACATGACTGCTACGATGATCCCTGTACACATGATCCAGAACAGCTGATCCAGCTGCTTCCGCCACACCTCCTGCACCGCCTCCTCGTGCGCTTCCACCTGGCTGAGTCGCTCGCAATGCCGCAGCAGCAGCACTTGCAGCGCCCACCCCACCAACACTCCCCACAAGACGTGGTAGAGACCAGCCACCGCCTCAGCCATCACCAGTAAGCCGCTGCATAGGCTCAGCCAGCCCCTATAGTGCAGAAATCGCCCCTCAGCAGGGGGGCGTTCAGCCTCAGTGTTCATCGCAACCAGTTTCCTCCTTTCCTATCCTCCAGCCCTCCCGAGCCGGAGTCGCTTCCCAATCTTGCTTGCTGGGAACCGGGTTCTATGCCAACTGGACCCCCCAAGCCCAGGTATGAGTCCAACAAGTAGGTCTGGCTGGTGAGCAGCCGGCACCGTTGTAGCTGGTCTGCACCGTCTCGCTGGCGCCAGTGACAGTGATGGTCTCGGCAATCTGCCGCCCACGTGCATCATAGGTATAGCAGTAGGAGCCGCTGAGATTGGCCGGACCGCTGAAGCGCTCGCCAGTCACGCGGCCCACGCCTACGTTCTCATTGGCGGTGCTGTCGTAGGTGTCGGCAACCCAGGCGCCGGTGGGGGGTGTTGCTGCTGTTACACCACAGCAGCCGATTGAGACCGTCGTAGCCGTTCTGTCGCGCCTGCCAGGCAGCAGGCGCTTCCTCTGGATTGGCGGTCTCCCCCTGGTCCCTTGCTCCAGACTCAAGCACATGGGCAGGCCGAAACAAGCCGACGTCCCGGGAAGGAGGGGGGGAAAAGCAGCGCGTGGAAAAGGATCTGCCTGCACCTGGGCCGGGCTGGCAACCAGGACCGTTCTCTCCTTGAAAGAGGCAGACAGGCCGTCCGTAATTACTCCTTCCTGTTGGCTTCTCTCCACAGCAGGAGACGCGGAAAGAAGGAGCATCCGAGAGGGGGGAGTGACCGGGGCGAGGGGTCAGGCTTCAGGAATGATTCCTATACAAGTGCAGGGAAAATAAAAAGACCTTTGCAAACAACGTCGTCCAGCCTGGCACCGACAGCCTCAACGCAGTTCGCATGGAGAAAGCTACTACAGGTGCAGCGCTGCGTCCATGCCTCCTGTTATGATCGCTCTCCCTTGAAAGGCTCCTGCTGGCTGAGAGTATAACAGGAATAGCTCTGCCTGTCAAGTGTAATCGACTTTCCTGTTAATTGAGAGGGATAGAAGAGGAAAGCAGGCAATGTAAGCCGGGACGACGTAACGCTCAAACTCCCTTCCGCTCTTCTCCCTAGGGTGCTCGCCAGGTAGGAGCTTAGGAAAGATACGGGTGGATTTCCTGCGCATCTATAGCGTATACTCTTTATAGAGGAACTTATTATCGCTTGGTTGTTTTGGTGATGCGTAAGGAGGTGAGAAGGGCGAAGAGTCCACCCATGCGCAGAGCGATCCGGCGTCAGCTTGATGAGGGCATACGCACCCCACCCTGGCCCTCAGCTCCAGCTGACAGCGACGAGGTGAGTCTCCTCTCTTCGCCGGCGCTCGCTCTTTCTGAACAGTCAGACAATCATCGATCGCCGTAGCCCTTGTCTTGTCTGTTGCCTTTCTCTGGAGAGGAGTTCGAGAGCCATATGCAGACCGTGCAAACCCGCCTATCTGCCTCGTATCTGCTCAAGGGCAACCTGGCCGGCGCCCGCGCTTGTAGCTGTTCCTGCAATCCTTGCGACTGCAACCCCTGCGAGTGTCCCGGAGCCAGCCGTTGGCCAGGCTGGCGCCTGAGTCTCTACCAGCTGGTCGAGGGCCACTTTGAGAAAATCTCCTTCCACGGCCATGAGCTGCTCCTGCTCTGTCTGGCGCTGCCCCAGCGCGAGGCCGAGCCGACCTCCTGGCAGGAGGTGATTTTGTGCGAGACCTCCGCCAACCCGGCCACCGTACTCAAGCTGCTAGAGGAGGTCGAGCAATATCTGGAGGCCCTCCCCGCTGAGGCGGAAGGAGCAGCCTCCCAGCCAACCCGACGGGCTGTCTACGCCGTGCCGCTGGTCTACCGGCAGGAAGGAACCACACCGCTGCTGCGCGTAGAATTCGATCCCACAACGGCCCGCCGGCTGCGCGCCGCCGAGCCTGGACCGGCATACCCACCGCCAGCCTGGTCTTACAATGGTCCCCTGGCCCCGCGCAGCTCCTTCATCTGGCAGTCGCCACTGCGCTGAGCCAGCCCAGCCCAGCCCAGCCCAGCCCAGGCCGGATTGGGCCGGGCAGCCTCCCACATGCAAGCGAAAGAGGCGACAGCCGGCGTGGACCGTCTGGGCCGTCGGGATTGTCTGGACTGTCGCCTCTTCCTCTTCAGCACCTAGCCACTCAGCCCGGTCGCGCGCTGCTCTCCTGCGGCGCCGTCAGCCTCCCTCAGCTCGCCCGGTACATGGCCACAGGCCCGCACCGCCTCAGCGATCCGCTCCAGCCCCAGCTCCTCACGCGCGTAGCGCAGGGTCACCGTCCTGGTCGGCAAGGCAGTGGCGACGATCTCCAGGCCGGGGAGAGTCCCGAGGGCATCCGCGACGCGCTTGAGGCAGCCTCCACAGCGCAGACTGGGAATGTGCAGCACCACCGTCGCCAGCTTCTGGCCGGGCGCGTCCACCATCTTCTCACGCTTCATTTCTGTCACCATCCCACCACGAAGAGAACTACTGGTAGCCACACGAGGGCCTGACTGGTCCTGTCTGGCCACCGCCTTGACTATACAGGAGGGCCTTTCTGGCTGTCATGAGGCCTCTCCCGTATTTTTCTCTCAGGTCTTTTCCCGAGGAGATCGCGGCCAGCTCAGCTCAACTATCGTCCGACTCGTCGCTCTCTTCCTCAAAGGGTCCGTCCGGCAGCTCGTCATCTGCATCAATGGGGATCGGGATGGGGACAGCAAAGGGCAGCCGCGAGATCTCCAGTCGCCAGCTACCTAGCAAGGCCCCAACGAGCAGAGCGGCGCTCGCCAGAGCCAGCCCATTGTTGAGAGGGGTATGCGCCACCCAGGGGTAGGAAACGCCCAGCAAGAGGAGGAGGACGCAGGACCAGACGAGTAGGCGCCCTCTGAGCGTATGGACAAGACTGGCCTGGGATGTGCTCAAGATACCCACAAAGGCCGTCATCATTCCACGCTCCAGCCGGCTACTTTGGGCCAGGCCGATCGCCATCAGACCACAGGAGAGCAGCCCAGTCAGCACGATCAGCACGCAGGAGATGGCCACGCCCTGGCGCCAGTTACTGCGGTAGTGCCAGTTCACGCCGATCAACACCGGCAGGCAGCAGACCAGGGCAAGCAGCAGCGGCTGCCACCAGAGGCCGCGCAGCTCCGCCAGCGCCAGCAGCATCAGGAAGAGCACGCATCCGCCTCCTGACAGCAGACGCCACCAGAAACGCAACTGCCTCCCCCGAGCGAAGAGGAACGAGAGCAGCACCACGAGCCAGGGAGTAACGAGGAGAAGAAGACTGTACCCGGCCAGCATTGTCAGAAACGCTACGCCGGTGAAGGCCAGATAGATGAGCATGGAGACCAGATAGCCGCCCGGCGCGATTGAAAGCCCGGGCCGCTCCAGGTTCAGGCTGATCACCAGAGCTATCAGGAGGAAGATAGCTATGCCGAAAGCCTGACGCTCAGCGCTCTCAGGCAGCAGGATCGCAAAGACGACGACGATCGTCATCGTCAGAAAGAGCGTGATCATAAGTGGCCGCGACAGATTACGAGTACGAGCGAGGGCTGACTGCAACGGCCCTCGGGGTCTACCGAGCATGGGCAAACCTTTCTTCTGAACAGAGCGCCAGACAAAGGGTTCACGCCGAAGAGCAGCAGCTGCGCTATACTCGCTCGGCATCCGGTCCGGCCTTAGCGTTCCTGGGCTTCCGACTCGCTTTCTGTCTGTGCAGTGTAGCAGGCTTGCACATATACTGTCAACATGACTCACTGGTCTTCTTCTTTCTGGTTGCCTGGCCCCTCCTATGTTGCGCTCCTATCGCTGGCCAGCCTCTTTTGACAGCTGACTTATATGTCCATATAATTCTACCCGTAGGAGAGTGATACGCGAATGGCTCATGTGAGACAGCCATCCCAATCACCTGCTCGTCTGAGAAACCCTGACTCATTTGTGAAGAGGAAACAGAGGTAGGACATGCTGAGGTGGTTCCGACGCAAATCTGCGCAATCTCGCCCATCCACCACCAAGGTCTACGATTACGCCAACCGACCCACCAGCCTCACTGAAGAGAACGTCCCTATCCCTTACATGCTACCCAAGGATGACCGTGAGGTCAACCGCCTGGATTTCCAGCACTACATGCTGCGCTACGCCCTGCGCAGCAATTATCTGGCGCCCATCGTAGAGCCGAAGCGCATCCTCGATGTTGGCTGCGGCACCGGGCGCTGGCTGGCAGAGATGGCTCAGTTCTTTCCCGAAGCCCATCTGATCGGCCTCGACCTCAACCTGCCGACCGCCTCACCTTCATTCCCGCCGAACTGTACCTTCCGCCAGGGCAACCTGCTCGATGGCCTTCCTTTCTCCGCTGGCAGCTTCGATTTTGTCCATCAGCGCCTCCTCGTCTTCGCCCTGCCAGCGGATCGCTGGCCGCTGGTGATCCAGGACCTGGTGCGCGTGACACGTCCCGGTGGCTGGCTGGAGCTGGTCGAGGTTGATCCGCTCTTCCAGCGCAGCGGCCCGGCCACGACGCGCATGCTGCAGCTCATCGTGGCAGCCTGCCAGAGCCGTGGTATTGATCTGAAGATGGCCCCCCGCCTGGAGCCAATGCTGCACGAGGCTGGACTGCTCCACGTAACGGCTCAGGTCATCTCGATTCCTATCGGTGACTGGGGCGGTCGCCTGGGCAATATGGCACGCACGGACTTCGCCGCTGGCAACCAGACGATCGCCCCCCTGGTGGCAGCCACAACAGGCGCCAGCATCGAGGAGTACCAGCAGCTCGCCACTGCCTGGCTGCACGAGTGCGAAGAGTACCGTACCTACTGCAATTTCTATGTGATCTACGGCCAGCGCCCCCAGTAAGAACGGTCGGGTCGCCCACTCACTCACCCACTGACAGCGCTCTAGCTCAGCTCTGTTGTCTTGCGCCAGGGTTGCTGCTGCTGCTATCGTAAAAGAGAGAAGCAGGCAGAGAGGCCGCCTTGCCGAGACGATCGCTGCCCTGGCAAGACGGCAAGTGCGGTGCCAGGAGGGAGGAGCTGATGCATTTTGAGAGCGCGCTGCTGATTGCATCGCTGCTGTTACTGTTGAGTGTGCTGGCCTGGAAGATTGCCGGGAAGCTGGGAATTCCGGCGCTGTTGCTCTTTCTGGGCCTGGGAATGCTCGCCGGCTCGGATGGTCCGGGCGGGATCTATTTCGACGATGCTCAGCTGGCGCAGGCGGTGGGCATCGTGGCCTTAGTGCTGATTCTCTTCGCCGGGGGATTGGAGACGCGCTGGTCGGCGGTGCGCCCCGCCCTCGGCGGCGCTCTGTTGCTCTCGACGCTCGGCGTGCTGCTGAGCGCTCTTGTGGTGGCCCTGTTCGCCGTCTGGCTGCTCCACGCATCGCCCCTGGAGGGCCTCTTGTTAGGCGCCTTGATCTCGGCGACCGACGCGGCGGCAGTCTTCAGCGTGCTGGCGGCGCGCAATCTGCGCCTCAGTGGCCAATTGCTCCCGCTCCTAGAGCTGGAGTCGGGCACAAACGATCCAATGGCGGTCTTTTTGACGCTCGGCCTGATCCGTCTCCTGAGCGAGCCGGAGACCTCGCCTCTCAGTGTCCTGTTGCTCTTTGTGCAGCAGATGGGGATCGGCCTGGCGCTGGGACTGGTGATCGGACGACTGGCCGTTTGGCTGATCGTCCGGCTGCATCTCGATGTCGAGGGCCTCTATCGGGTGCTGACGATCGCGCTGGCGCTCTTTACTTACGCGGTTACGGCGCTGTTGGGCGGCAGCGGCTTCCTGGCCGTTTATCTGGTCGGGCTGCTGCTGGGCAATAGCCGGGTGGAAGGCATTGAGCGCATCGGACGCTTCCACGATAGTCTGGCCTGGCTGATGCAGATTGCCATGTTTCTGATTCTGGGTCTGCTGGTCTTCCCGTCGCGTTTGCCTGCGGTGGCCCTCGCCGGTATGCTGATTACGCTGGTGAGCGTCCTTGTGGCTCGTCCGCTGGCGGTCTTGCTGGCGCTGCTGCCCCTGCGGCGTATGCCGCTGCGAGAGAAGCTCTTTGTGGCCTGGGTGGGCCTGCGCGGGGCGGTGCCGATCGTGCTGGCAACCTTTCCTTTGCTGGCAGGGCTGCCTCGGGCGGAACTGCTCTTCGACCTGGTCTTTTTCGTGGTGCTGGCCTCAGTACTGTTGCAGGGCACAACGGTGCCACTGGTGGCACGCTGGTTGGGTGTGGCCCGACCGGCTCTGGCTTCAGCTCCAGGCGCTCCCGCGTCCGAGGCTTCTCCGTCAGTCCCGGACTAGGTCGTGTCCGGCCTGCCCGCTTCAGGCCCGGTCAAGGGCCGCTTTGAACTCTTCTTCGGTCAGGGGCCAGTTGAGCCTGATGCCTTCGTCGGTGATGGGAGTGACCAGCCCGTCGTGGAGGCGAAAACGACCGCTGGGGCCACCGACAACCAGGTAGTGCCCGGGACGAAACGGGCGCAGAAAGAGGATAGCCCCTTCACCGATCTGGAAGAGCGGATCATCCTGGACAGAAATTTGCTCCCCGTTGAGAAGACCGCCGGTCTGATGGATGATCAGTTCGCTCCCTTGGCCATCTCCTTGCAGCAGGTATCGCGGATTGTAGAGGAGGCGGCTGACACGCAAACGGAAGTCGGTGAAGGGAACGCCATCTTCGACGGTCTGGGAGTCAATGGCGACGATGGTTCCTTCGACCGCCAGGGCAGAGGCCCGCTTCAGGCTACCCAGGTCACGGTAGAATTCGGCCCATGAAATGGCCAGCCGCCCTGTGCCTTGCCCACCGCCCGCTGCACTACTCCTCCCAGCGCAAGCGTTGAGGAGAATAAGCAGGCCGACCAGTAGCAGGAGGCGGGTATGCCGCCAGCGTGGCCCGAGAGTGCTTCCTCTATTGAGAGGCATGTGCCTTCTTCCCCCTCTCTGTCGGTGCATGATTGCTCGCTGTCAACGAGGCCCTACAAGCAGGACGCTGGTCGGAGGTCGAAGGTTCCCGTTAACGTCGGCTGGCGCGCAGCACAATCAGAGAGGATTATGGTCGCGCCGGCCTGCGCTGTCGCGGCAGCAGCCAGAGGGCGAGTATGGCCCCCAGCAGGCAAGCCAGGCTGCCGAGGGTCAGGGTCCAGCTGAGCGAGTCGGGAACGGTGGCGCTGGCAAGGTAGTAGGAGCAGCAGAGGAGGAGCAGGACCAGGGTGAGCCAGAGGCCAAGACGATCACGGGTGCTGAGGATAGGAGTACCTCCAACGGTACTTAGATAGCAGCAGAAGAGGGCTACCAGGCCAGGTGGCAGGCCAAGGAGCTGCCCCAGGCCCACCAGCAACGAGAGGACCACCAGGAGGGTCGTGGTCTGCACGATGACGCGCGTAATGGCCAGGCGCCTGTCGTCTTCCAGCCGCGGGAGACGCCAGACCAGCAGGATGGTCGGGATGCCGAGCAGGAGGCTCACCAGTGGAGGCTGCCACCAGCGCTCCAGCAGGTCGGCCAGCATGGTCATGACGAGTACGGCCACCAGACAGACGGCTCTGAAGCTGTCCCCCACGACTCTGGCAGCCTGCGGGGCCGCCGCTGCGGACCAGCGGCTGAGCAGGACGAAGGCCAGCGGGCAGACAAAAAGGGGCCAGCTCTGGGAGACGAGGATGGCCTGCAGAGCCGCCAGATAGAAGGCCACCGTGATGAGCAGGGCTACGACGTAGGAGCCGAGCGAGGCACTGGCTCCGACTAGCTGAATGCAGAGGGCGAGGAGGAGGAAGAAAGTGACCTGCTGCGCATTGGCGAGAGCCAGTTTGGGAACTAGCGGGCTGAGGTAGGCTGAAGAAAGGACAACCAGGCCACAGCTGACAGGAACGACAATCAGCATGAGGCCGGCCAGCAGGCGCAGGCCACTGTCATTTCTGGTCACTCGCGCTGGATCAGGCTGCATCACTGGCCCTGGCCCTTCTTTTTCTCCGCTGACGCGCTTCCTCGTTGCTCTGCCGGGCCAGATCAGGGGTCTGGCCCTCCCCTCTACCAGCGAGTGTAACAAGGGGCGACGGTTCTGTCAACGTATAAGGAATGGGAACGCGGGCCAGGCCAGGCAGGCAGCGTCTCTGCTGATGCTGCCTGTGCAAGCCGGTCGGGGAGGGCAGGAGCAAAATGGAGGGCGACCTGGCCCTGGCCCTCGCACAACACATGCCTGTCGATGTAGATTTAGTAGCGACGCAAGGGCTGCGATGGCTGGGGCGCCCGCCACAGCTCCGCAGGAGGAGCAGCGGCTCCGCCCTGGGTTGGCGGCCTTACAGCGCCGGTACCGGTAGTTCCCCATACTCCTGGCCGCTGAAACTGGCGTGGGGCCATTGCCTGAGCTGGTCCCGGTCGCGTCTGAGCCTGCTGGGCCTGTAGCCGTGCTTGAAGCTGGACTCGCTCTTGCTTTGTGCGCCGCGCGACCTGCACCCGCCGCCAGAGCAGCCAGCCCACCGCCCACAGGCTGCCACCATAGAGGGCCAGCGCCCACCAGCTTTGGGTGTCACTGCCGCTGCCCAGCCCGTGCAGGGTGGCCAGGCCGAAGAGCAGCAAGGTGAGCAGGTGCAGTCGGCGCCACCAGCGATAGCCGATATGGGGACGCAGCAGGGTGCTGATGCCGATGGCGATCCCCAGGTAGAGGGCGCAGATGCCCAACGCCATCCAGATGGGCCGATAGTGGCTGGCCAGAGGGATCAGGATCTCGTTCCAGCCGAAATGCGTAAAGGGGTCAACCCAGACGGCCAGAATATGGAGGCCGACAAAGATGGTCGCCAGCAAGGTCAGAAAATTGTGCAGCTCATTGTTCAGCAATCGCGGCCAGCGCGCCGGCGATTGTAGCTGCGCCGAGAGCGCCAGCCCGGCGCAGACCGCCAGCGTCAGCAGGAGGTAGGCCGTCAGACCGCCCGCCCGCGCCACATTCCAGGTCACACTCTGCCAGATTGTTGCCATAGACCTTCTCTTCCTTTTACATAGAGCGGCGACTACTCGCCTTTTTTCTTCTTCTCCATCCATCAGATCTGCCGATGAGCAACGGCTCTCTTCATCGATGCGCTGCCCTGCCCATATCCCGGGCTGGCTATGGCTTCCTTTGTTCCGCTGCTCGCTGCCCGGCTCCCTCTTGCCAGGCGGCCATAAGATGAGTCGGCCAGGAGGCGACGCTCTGCCAGCCTCCATCTTCGTGAACGAAGAGGCCAGCCAGACCGTGGCGGCGCAGGAAGGCCGGGCCTTCTTCGGGGCCGAGAATGAACGCCACTTTGGCGGCCACCTCGGCCTGCTCACAGCGATCGGCAGCAACAGTCACCGACCAGAGTCCGTTGGCGACGGGCAGGCCCGTGCGCGGGTCCAGCAGGTGATGGCGCAGGATACCGTCCCGCCACCAGCGACGGCGGGCAATTCCCGAGGTGGCCACAGCTCCACGGCGCAGGGGAATGGTCCAGCCGCCACGTCGTCCCGGAATGGCAATGGCCCAGTGTTCGCCGTCGGGAGGCAGACCAGCAACGGCCAGGTCGCCGCCGGCGTTGACCAGGGCCGGTACCAGACCCCGTCGACGCAACGCTCCTAGAGCTGTATCGACGGCCATCCCTTTTGCAATGCCGCCAAAGTCCAGCTGCACCCCAGTCGGCAGGCGCACCCGCCGCGTCACCGGGTCGACCTCAATGTGGCGCCAGGCCCCACCAGACCAGCTCTCTCCTGCTTCGCCGCCCAGACTGCGGCTGCTGCTCCTCTCCGCTTGCTCAGCAGGAGCCGTCTCCCTCGCCTGCTCCAGAAGCTCAAAGCTGCGATCGTAGCCCAGGTGCAGGAGCTGTGGCAGCAGCGTCGGATCATAGAGGCCGTCGCTGGCGGCTGCAGCTTCCAGAGCTCGCGTGAGTACCACATAGAGCAGTTCGCTCACCGCTACCCACTGGCCAGCATGGCGATTGAGATGCGTCAGTTCGCCCTGGGGGCGGAAGCGGCTCAAAATCGCTTCCCAGCGGGCAAAAAGGTCAGCAATCAGCTCGACACCCTGCTCGCTTCCTTCTACGGGAAGCAGGTAGCTGACAGTGGTGCCCATCGCCTGGAAGCTGCCACGTACCATCCCCGGCGGCGTCACATACGGCGCCTCAGCAGACTCAGGAGACGCCGCTGCCGCTGTGGCCCTGTCCGAAAGTTGGCTGGCTGCCAAAGTTATCCCCTCCTTGCTGATTGAAGAAGCCGTTGCCATCTTGAGATGAGCTGCTGCCCGCCGAGGAGCTGGAAGATGGCGAAGAAGACGAGCTCGATGAGGATGAGCTGGCCCCGCTGCCGCTGCTGCTGGCATTGGTCGACGATGACGATGATGATGACGACGACGAGCTATTGCCGCTGGCTGGCGTGCTGATCTGAGATTGCGAGCCAGACGACGACGATGAGGAGGCAGTGGCACTGGCCTGGTGGAATGCCACCAGAGCGCTAAAGGTGCCGAAGCCCGCTACGGCCAGGGCCACAGCCCAGCGCTTCAGTCGCTGGGCCAGGCGCCTCGCCTGCTCTTTGGGCATGCTAACCCCTTTCTTCTGCTTCTGGCGCGATGACGCACCTGCCGGCGTGGCGGCTGCTCCCGGCGGCCAGGTCGCTGGCGACGGGAGCTTTTCGGAGCCCGGCCCGCTCCGGGGCGAGAACGGTTGATGCCAGGAATGAGTGGTCGCAGGTATGGGCACGGTCTCCCACCCGGTTCCCGGGGTGTTGCCTGGGCCGTAAGAGCCGTAGGGAGGATAGGCGTAGGGAGCGGAGGATCTATAAGGATTCTCTCCACGAGCATCGCTCGAAGAGGGATAGGCTCCGCCATAGGTTGCATTGGATCGGTAGGAGCCAGAAGCTCCATAGCCGCCATAGGAGTCGCCGGCGCTGCCAGTGCCCGCGGCGGTATTTCGTTCTCTTCTCTCATCGTGCATGGTTTCACCTCTCGTGTGTAGAGCCCCTCGCGAAAGTAGAGCATCAGACTTGACAACCTCTAGCTTATCAGGCGTTTCTTAGGCTTTCATTGGAGAAAGATGAGAAGCTTCTTACTCAGGCCCTCGGCTCAGCGACTTTTTCTGAGAGAGGCCCATTGCTCTGCTCAGCCTCTCCTCGCTCTCACTGATTCATCCTTAGCTATGCCACGCCACGATGAGAATTGCATTGGAAGAACATGAGAACTCTCTCGCTCGCTGCCAGGAGAGAGCCGTCCAGACAGGAGAAGTCTCTGACGCGCGCAAGCGCCAGAGAACGCCAGGCGGCTGGGATCAGGCCCAGCGCCGTAAGCCAGAAGAAAAGCAGGAAA
This sequence comes from Thermogemmatispora onikobensis, assembly GCF_001748285.1. NCBI lineage: Bacteria > Bacillati > Chloroflexota > Ktedonobacteria > Thermogemmatisporales > Thermogemmatisporaceae > Thermogemmatispora > Thermogemmatispora onikobensis. The sequence continues at coordinate 35,463 of NZ_BDGT01000039.1, forward strand.
GAGAGGCCACACCGGTTCGGGGGCAGCTCTACCGATGTGGTTGCTCGCAACTGAAGGCCCTGCCAGGCGGCAACGGCACCGCCCTGCCTACGCCGGACGGACGCCATGCTGCAGTGGCCCCTGTGGCAACCTGGACCGGGACCAGGCCGCCCAGAGGAAGGAGCGTTAACTCCAGGATGGGCCACAGACTGGCAGGAAGGTAGTCAGGCCAGGCTGCAGCTCACGCCGTTAACGCTGAAGGACGTCGGATTCGCATTGGCTGTAGTCCAGGTGCCATTGAAACCGGGGGCCGGGCTGACACTTGCACCGGCTGCCACGCTGCCGTTATAGGAAGCGTTGGTCACCGTCACCGTGCTGCCCGACTGGCTGAAAGTCCCATTCCAGCCCTGGGTTACCGCCTGCCCGGACGGGAAAGTGAAGGTCAGCCGCCAACCGTTCCAGGCTGTCGTTCCCGTGTTGGTGATCGTCAGACTGGCGGTGAAGCCACCCGGCCACTGAGCCGTCACCGTATAGCTCACGCGGCAGCTCGTGCCAGCGGATGCCGTCGGGGTCGGCGTCGGTGTGCGCGTCGCTGCTGCCGTTGGCGTCGGTGTTGGCGTGCGCGTCGCGCTGGCGGTTGGCGTCGGGGTCGGCGTCGCACCGCCGCTGGAACCGTTACCGCTCACGATACCCACCCCGGAGTAGGTCGTCACCTCATTGATGAGGTCGCTGACCGGATCAAGGGTGTAATTGTAGGGAGCCGTTGTAAAGGTTCCGACCTGGGTAATGTCGACCGTCGCCCCGCCGTAGTCGTTGCCGCGAGCATTGGCGAAGCCATCCTGGGGGCTATCGCCGGTCGTCGTCAGGGCAACATCGACGTTACGAAAGACGTTGTTCTCAACCAGCACCTGGGCGCCCATGCGCGAATGGATGGCGCTGCCATCTACGTTCTGGTAGTAGTTGTTGTAGATGTGGCCAGTGCCAAAGCGCAGGCTGGGCAGGCGCGAATTAACACTATAGAACCAGTTGTGATGGTAGGTCACATGGAGATGACCAGTGTCCTCCGAGGCATTCGAGTCAGAGTGGCCCACCAGCGAGACCTTGTAGTGGTCGTGCAGGCGGTTCCAGGAGACTGTGATGTAGTCGGAGGCGTGAGTGATGTCGACCAGACCATCGTAGTAGTCTTTGCCGTGGTCCATGTCCGAGAAGAGGTTGTTGTGATCGACCCAGACATGCTGCGAGTGCTCGATATGGATGGCATCCCCGCTGGTGTTGCCATCGGCGCGCACAAAGGAGATGCTCAAGTTGCGAATGATCACGTTGCTCACATCCTTGAGCGAGAGGCTGATGCCGACCAGCGAGGCCGTGGAACCCACACCGATGATGCTGGTGTTGGAGCCAACATCGACATCGGTGTCGCCCGTGATCGTGCCGCTAACGTAGACGATCTTGGGCGAGGAACCTTTGACAGCGTTTTGCAGAGCAGAAAGCGTGCTGACGGTGGTCACGCTACCGCCGGCGCCACCAGTGGTGCCGGCTCCATAGCCAACAAGCTGATCAACGGGGGCCGCCGCCGCCGTGTGTGTCCCCAAGAACACGGGTATGAGGGCTAGCCCGCCTCCGACGAGGACGAGCAGCGTCAGGACAATGACCCATAATAGCTTCCTGCTTCCGATTCGCTTCATGCGCACATTCCTCCTTGATGCTTCGACTGAGGGTCCTCCTCTTGCGGCTGCAGCACAGGACGCTATCAGGGCGATCAATCGAAAGAAACGAGCACCGCGGTTACTTACAGCAATGAGGCTCTCGCCCTTGTGCTACAGCATAGATCATATCAAATGTGCAGTTTCACAATACCAGATCATTGGGCTGGCGTCAATATTCTGGCCGCTTCTCCTGCTACAGCGGGCGGGCTGGACAGAGACGTTTATCGCGTGAAACCGGTTCTCAGCTTGCTTCATTGGCCATAACTCATCTATTATCAGAGCATACCAGAAAGTACCATCGATAGTAATTGCGTCGGGTGGGGCAAGAGGGGAGCGAAGGGCAGCACGCAGAGCGGGTCGGCTGCTGCTCTGGATGAGCAGGGGAGCCGACCCGCCCGCTGGTAGGAACAAGGTAGGACAGGACAGGTCAAAGGGAGCGCGAGACGGGACGCGGGCGCCCGCACGCAGGAGGGGCCGGTGGCCCCGTCTCGCTGGGTGTCTGCTTCGTTTAGCTGCCGGTGTATTCGTAGAGCTGGGTGCCGCCGCCGAAGCCACCATTGCCGCCTGTGCTGGCGGATTGCCAGGCGCTGGTCGGCACCTGCTTGCAGTGCTGGGTGATCCAGCTAATCAGCGCACTCTGACCACCACCAGGGCCACCCCCGCCAGCGCCATTGATCAGGAAGAAGCGCACCTGGCCGCTCTCCACCAGCTGAGCCAGCTTGGCCGGCGTCAGAATTGGATCGGAGCCAGAGAAGCCACCCATCGCCATTACCGGCTGGTTGGTGGCCAGAATGATCGATTCAGCCTCGTTGGAACTCATGACGGCAACCAGGTACTTGGCGCCGTTGCGATGAGCCTGGAGGTAGTTAATGAGGGCCGTATTGGCGCTGAGACCTTCACCGCCGGCCCCATTGGGACGCTGGCCGTTCTGCCCAGCGGCACCCCGCTCAAAGTTTCCAGAGGAGGGGCGATCGCCAGCGCTGCTGTTGCCCGCTCCATTGAAGGCCCTGAAGCCGCCGGTTCCCAGGCCGCCAAACTGGTTGCCCGGGCCAGCCGTTGGAAGGCTGGCGGCTTCGCCGCGCAGGACAGGGATGAAGGACCAGACCGCTGGCGTGAGCTGCAAGGCGACGAGCGCCACGACCAGGGCCGGCACCAGCACTTGCACGCGCTCGCGCAGGAAGGGCACGAAGCGCGCCATGAAGAGGATGAGGGCAGCCAGAGCGCAGGGGACGGCGATCAGGGGGATCAGCCAGGTGCCCCAGGCCGGATTACTGGTGATGATGTGGAGCTGCTCTAGAGCTGTCAGGAGCAAGGCCAGCGGCAGCAGCCAGCCGCGCCAGCCACGACGACGATAGTCGTGCCACATGACCACCACACCAATGCCGAAGAGGGCAGAGACCGCCGGGGCCATAGTGGTCAGGTAGTACTGATGGAAGAAGCCCGCCATCGAGAAGAAGACTGCAGTCGTCAGCAGCCAGACGCCCCAGAGGATCAGCCCTTGTTGCTCGGGGTCCCCTCGGAAGCGTGGGCGTCGCTGCCAGGCAATAGCCACGATAGCGAGCAGGGCTAGCGGCAGCAGCCAGACAATCTGGCCTCCCAGCGGCTCGTCGAAGAGGCGGAAAGGGCCGGGCGTGCCGGTGCCAAACATGCCGCCTCCCTGGCCCTCTGGCGGCTGCCCCACATTGTTAATTACGTACTGATTATCAGGGCCGGGGTTGCCTGCAGGAGTGGTGGTTGGGCCGTTGCTGCTCCCGTTACCGCTATTCGTGTTGCCTGTTCCGTTGTTTGGACCATTGCCCGGCGTCGCCCCTTGAGACGAGGGGGTGCTGCTCTGTGAGGGCCCCTCTTCAGTGCCCGCAGGTGGTTGCCCGCCTGGCTGGAAGTAGCCGTTCGCAGGCGGTGTAGCGGCATTGCCATTAGTACCGCTGCGATTCGATGAGCCACCACTACTACTACTGGAGCTATTGCCACCGTTCCGCTCAAAGCTTGGAGGTCTCATATTGCTGCGCGCGCCCGGCCCAAAGCCAAATTGCCCAAGGAGACGCTGAATACCGTTGTAGCCCAGGGCCAGGCTGATCTCAGAGTTGTCCTGGCTGGAGCCGACGTACGGACGGGCTGAGGCCGGGGTCAGGTCGACGGCCAGGGCCCAGGATAAGGAAACGGCCAGCATGAGCACGGCGGCCAGGGCCAGATGACCGATGCGCACCCACATGCGCCGTGGGGCAGCCAGCAGGTAGAGCAGGCCGTAGGCTGGCACAACGAGGTAGGCTTCGAGCATCTTGATGTTGAAGCCTAAGCCGACAAAGAGAGCGCAGAGCAGCAGCCAGCGCAGTTTCCCTGTCTCGGCAGCCCGCATGACGGCCCAGGCGCCGAGCAGCATGACAAAGACCAGTGTGCTATCGATGGTGTTGTTCCGGTTGGTGACGACACTGATGGGGCTGATGGCCAGAGCCAGGGCTGCTAGCAGGCCGGCGGTGGTGCCAAAATGTCGCTGCACAAGATAGTAGAGCAGCAGAACGGAGAGGACACCCGCCAGGGCCTGGGGCAGCAGAACGCTGAAGGCCGTGAAGCCGAAGATTTTGGCGCTGGCAACCTGCAGCCAGAAGCCCAGGGGCGGTTTGTCGATGGTGACGAAACCACCAGGATCAAAGGAGACGAAGAAAAAGTTGTGCCAGTTATCGAGCATGCTGCGCACGCCCGCGGCGTAGTAGAGGTTGCCAAAGCCGTTGGCTCCGAGCTGGTAGAAGTTGAGAAAAACCGAAAGCAGGGCGATGGCCGCTAAGGCGAGGCGCCGCCAGAGCGGTGGCCAGTCCCACGTTGTGGTCGATGGTGGCGTTGTGTCAGCGGCCAGCGGCTGCTCGATCTCTGGCAGGGCCGGAGTCGGAGCCGGGGTCGGTGTTTCCATCATAGCGTTTCGGGTCCTTTCCTCCTCGACAGAGTTTAATGGACGTGCGGTGTTTCTGATGTCAGGATGCTCCCTTCGGCAGGCGATGGCCCCCTTTGGGGGGAAGGCTGTTGCTCGGATGCAAGATGCTGTCCCGCCGCTCTTTGTGCAGGCCGACGCTGGACAAAGACCCAGAGCCGCAGGCCAAGATAGGAGATGAGGGCGGTGCCACCGATGGCTACGACTTTGGCGGCGTTGGTCCAGAGGGCCGGGTTGACCAGGACGTGCTGCAGGGCCAGGCCGGCCAGCCAGAGAATGCCACTGCTCCAGAGGCTGCCGCTGATGGTGATGAGGGCAAAGCGCCAGAGTTCGCCGCTCGCGATTGGCTCACGCTGGCCAAAAGTCCAGTATTTGTTGAGAATAAAGCTGTTGATGGCTCCAGCGCAGTAGGCGACGATGTTGCAGGCCAGCAGCAGTGGCGTGCTTCTGATGGCTAAGAGCCAGACCAGGGCGTTGAGAACCAGGATATCAACCAGGGTGTTGAGTCCTCCAGTGACTGCGAAGCGCAGGAGCTGGCCAGGGTTCCAACTCGCTCGCCGCTGCTTTCCATCGGACTCAGCTGCCACAACCTGCTTGCTCTGATCTGGGTCAGTCTGCCCGGTGTTCGGTCCATTCAGACCCGGCTGCCCCTGCTCGACCAGGCTGGCAATGAGGGCCTCGTCCTGGCCGGTCGGTACGAGGGCCAGGGAGATGGCCAGCCCCGGCTCCGGCAGGCTGAGCCGATAGAGCTTCGTAGGCCGCAGGATGCGCTGCGATTGCTGGGCATGCCGCGACTGCAACTGGCCCTGGCTCAGGTGCGCTTGCCGTGTCATAACGGGTTGTGGCTCAGGTGCGTCGCTAGCGCTTTCTGTGCGTCGCGCCAGACTGCGTTTTCCCCGAGCAGAGCCGCTGGCTGGTTCACCGGCTGGCCGTTCTAGCAGAATCAATGCTGTCTCTCCTCTTTCTCATTCGGTTGTTCTCTACTTCGTGTGCTTTACTCTGCTGTTTTCTGTTGAATGCTCTATGTCTGATGCGGTCTTCGCATGTTCGCTCCGTTGCTGTTCCTGCATCATCTATTGCCAGAACCCTTCGGCGAGTTGCTCCAACGATGGATGACTCTAGATGGGCCTGCTCCCGCCCGGTCGCCTCTCTACTCTACCGATGCCCGTTCTCAGGGCCTGCCCGTTGCCTTTAGCATAGGGGTCTTTCTTTGAAAAAAGATTGGAGAAAGATGAGAATTTTCCAATGAACGGTGGCGGAAGCCCCTCGCTCCCGCTGTCTGCTGCTTGCGCGCCGGGCCCTGCTCCGCCCAAGATGCCCTGTTTTGTCGACTTGATCTAGCGATGCCGATATAGTACAATTGGCGACAGGCATCACGGTTGCGATGTGCGTCAGGTCCGCTAAGGAGCAATTTCCTTTGAGTGGTTCGGGTAGTGATCCTTCAGACCCGGTAGCCTTTCCTCCATCCGAGCAGCCGCCCCGTCGACACCGGCCTCACGAGGAGGAGCAGGCCCAGTGGCCAGCTTCTCATATTGATCTTGTGCAACATCCCCAAGAGGGTAGCCACCCCAAACCGCCAGCCGAGGGCGTTGAGTCGCTGACCGGGTTGGCAGCTCCCATCTCTTCCCCAAAAGTCCTAGCCGCTTGGGAGCAGGGTGTTTCCTGGCGAGCAGGGCCGCCCGATTTCGGCGCTGATCCCGAGGTGGTGCGGGCGGTGGTGGAGGGTGAGCGCCTCTCGTACGCTTTTCTGCTGAATCCGACCTTTGCTGCTGAGGTCTCGCTCATTGATCCTTTGCCCCATCAGCGCATGGCCGTCTATGAGCATATGCTGCTGCAGCCGCGCCTGCGCTTTCTGCTGGCGGACGACGCCGGGGCGGGGAAAACGATTATGACTGGCCTGTATATCCGCGAGATGCTCAGTCGCCGCCTGATTGGGCGTGTCTTGATCGTGCCGCCGGCGGGCCTGGTTGGCAACTGGCAGCACGAGCTGCGCTCGCTGTTTAATCTGCCGTTCCGCATCGTGTTGGGCAGCGAGGCGCGCGAGGGCAATCCTTTTGTGGGGCCGGCGAGCGATCTGCTGATTGTGAGCGTCGATACGCTGGCGGGCGAGCGCCTCTTTCGGCGGCTGCAGGAGCCGGAGGTCGAGCCATACGATCTGGTGGTCTTCGATGAGGCCCATAAGCTGAGTGCGAGCTACGATAGCGATGGGCGCCTGCGCGCGACGGAGCGCTATCGCCTGGCTGAGGCCCTGGCTGGCATTCCCACGGATGACGCGCGCTGGTCGCTGTCGTGGAGCTGCCATCATGTGTTGTTGTTGACGGCGACGCCCCATATGGGGAAGGCTGACCCCTATTATTGTCTGTGGCGCTTGTTGGAGCCAGAGCTGCTTTCGACGCGCCAGGCTTTCGAGCAGTTTCCGGCCCAGGCACGCCGGCGCTATTTCCTGCGCCGCGTGAAGGAGGAGCTGGTGACGCTCGATGGGCGCCCGCTTTATCCGCCGCGCATCGCGACGACGCTGCGCTACAAGCTGAGTCCCGCCGAGCAGGAGTTATATGAGGCCACGACCGCCTATATTCGCACGACCTATAACCGCGCGCTCCTTTTGAATCGTGAGGCGGCCCGTCTGGCGATGAGCGTTTTTCAGCGTCGTCTGGCCAGTTCGACCTATGCTCTGCTGCGCTCGCTGGAGCGACGGCTGAGGCGCCTCGATGAGTTGATCGCCCAGGTGCGCCAGGGCGAGCTGCCGCTCTCGCGCCTGCATCAGCTTCAGGTTCAGGCGGCTTCCTCTCGCCTGAGCGATCCGCTGGAGACGAAGACCGCCGATGAGGAGGAGAGTGTGGCGGGTGAGGAGGAGCACGAGCGGGTGGAGCAGGAGATCCTGCAACTGGTGCTGGCTGCGTCGCTGCAGGAGTTGGAGGCGGAGCGCGCTCAGGTGGCCGGCCTGCTGCAGCAGGCTCGTCGGGTCTATGAGCAGGGGGCGGAGGCGAAGTTTGAGAAGCTGCGCGAGGTGTTGCGCGATCCGCGTTTCGCTGGCGAGAAGTTGATTATTTTTACGGAGCATCGCGATACGCTGGTGTTTTTGCAGGGGCGTCTGGAGGCGCTGGGCTTTACGGGCCAGCTGGCGCTGATCCACGGTGGGATGACCTATACGGAGCGCGAGCAGGCGGTGGCGTTTTTCCGCAGGCCGCTGGCCGAGGGCGGGGCGCGCTATTTGCTGGCGACGGATGCCGCCGGCGAGGGGGTCAATCTGCAGGTGGCCTGGCTGCTGGTGAACTACGATCTGCCCTGGAATCCGGCCCGTCTGGAGCAGCGCATGGGGCGCATCCATCGCTATGGCCAGCGCCACGATTCGGTTTACATTATCAATCTGGTGGCTGGCAATACGCGCGAGGGCTATGTGATGGAGCGCCTGCTGGAGAAGTTGGAGGCGATCCGTCAGGAGCTGGGCAGCGATAAGGTCTTCGATGTGATTGGGCGCCTGCTTGAGGGTGTGTCGCTGCGCGAGTATATGGAGCGTGTGGTGCTGGGGCCGGCGGAGGAGACGGAGGAGATCGGGCGGCGTCTGGAGGAGTCGCTGACGGCCCAGCGGGTGCGCGCCGCGCAGGAGGAGGAGCGTCGCCACTATGGGCTGAGTGCGGAGCCGGGGGCCGATGCGGTCAGGCGAGAGCTGCCACGTCTGCGTCAGGAGCTGGAGCGCGAGGGCTATCGTCGGGTGCTGCCGGGCTATGTGCGGGCCTTCGTGGAGCGGGCGGCGCCCCTCCTCGGGTTGAGGATCGAGGAGCATGGCGATGGGACGTTCGCCCTGCATGAGCAGACTCCGGGGGCGCTGACCTGGTTGGAGCCAGCTCTGGAGCGCTATCCGCCGCGCTGCCGGGCGCGTCTGACGGTGACTCCGCCGCGCGCTAATGAGGAGGCGATCTTTCTCTATCCAGGCGAGCCGCTCTTTGATCGGCTGCGTGATCTGCTCTGGGGGCGCTATGGTGAGGAGGCCGGGCGCGGGGCGGTCTTTGTTGATCCGATGGCGCGCCGTCCGTATGTCTTCTCGCTGTTGCGCCTGGCGGTGCGGCGCGAGGCTGAGCCGGGACTGCGGGCGTTGCAGCACCCCGAGCTGGTGCAGGTGACGCTGGTCGGACTTTGTCAGGAGGAGGATGGGACGCTCAGGCAGTGCCCGGCGGAGCAGCTGCTGCTCTTGCGCGCCGGTGGAGGCGAGCAGCAAGCGCGGGCGCGACAGGTGCTGCAGCAGCTGGGACCGCGCTGGTCGGAGTTGACGGCGCGGGCGCTGACCTTTGTGCGCGAGACGATCGGTGGCCGCTTGCTGGCCGAGCGGCGGGAAGCGCTGCTGGGAACAGTGAGGGAGCGGCGTGCGTTTTTGGAGCGGGCTTTTACCTATCAGGAGGGGGAGCTGGCCGAGCGGCGCCGGCGCTTGTATGAGAAGGTTCAGGCCGGTGATGGGCGGGCGAAGGGGGAGCTGACGCGCGTGAAGGCTCTACAGCAGTCGCTGCAGCAGAGGCGGGCGGCAGCTCTGGCAACGCTGAGCCGTGAGCCGGAGCTGTTGGCGCTGAGCGAGGTGAGTCTGCTGGCGCAGGCGCTGGTCCTGCCTTCGACTGATCCCGAGGATGAGCAGCGCTATGCGGCAGCGGTGGAGGAGATGGCGATGCGGGTGGCACGCGCGTATGAGGAGGAGCGTGGGGCGCTGGTGTGGGATGTGTCGACGCCGGAGAAGGCGCGGGCCGCCGGGCTGGAGTCCTGGCCGGGCTTCGATTTGCTCTCGCGGCGCCCTTCGGGCGAGGAGCGGGCGATCGAGGTGAAGGGGCGTGTCGGGACTGGCCCGATTGAGATGACGGAAAATGAGTATCGGCGCGCGCAGAATCTGGGTGCAAAATATTGGTTATATTGCGTTTTCGAATGTGAGAAGCTGGCTCCGGTGCTGCGGCGCGTTCAGAATCCGCACGCGAAGCTGACCGCCTATCCAAAGGGCGGGGTGCTCTTTTCGCCGACGGATATTCAGCGCGCCGCCGAGGAGTGAGCTGCTTGCTCCTATGGTATTTCTTTCCCCAGTATATCGCTGTTAAGGAATATGGTTATGCATGAGGAGCGTCGCCTGATTGAGGTCGATTTCCCTTTGAAGCAGACGTCTCTTGATGCGGTGCATGAGAAGAATGTGCGCCACGGGCATCTGTCAACGTTGCATATCTGGCCGGCGCGCCGTCCCCTGGCGGCCTGTCGCGCGGCCCTGCTGACGGCTTTGCTGCCGGCCCCGGAGTCGGAGCAGCAGCGGCGCCAGTTGTTGCAGCGCATTGCCGGACGAGTGAAAGATCCGACGCGCCAGCGCCAGCGGCAGGGGGCGCGTCGTCTGGAGCATCAGGAGGAGACTGAGGGGGGGGTCCTGCACTGGGGACGGGAGACGGATGAGGCGCTGGAGCCGTTTCGCCAGGAGATTCGGGCGGCTCTCGGCGGGCGGGCGCCGCGGGTGCTTGATCCGTTCGCTGGCGGTGGGGCTATTCCGCTGGAGGCCATGCGCCTGGGCTGCGAGGTGACGGCCATCGATCTGAATCCGGTGGCCTGGTTTCTGTTGAAGTGCACGCTGGAATATCCCTGGCACCTGGCCGGGGAGCGGCGCCGGCTGCCGGATTTTGTGCTGGGCTGGCGCCCTTTTATGGAGGCTTATCTGAAGGCTCAGGGCCTGAAGGGAACGAGGCTGGAGGCGGCGCTAAGGCAGCTGGGAGTGAATGGAGCAGGCGAGGGAGCAGAAGCGGAGGAGTCGCCACGACAGCATGAGTTAACTGGTCTGCAGGTCGCTGTGAGTCTGGAGGCCGAGGCGGCCTGGCATGTGCGTGCCTGGGGCGAGTGGGTGCTGCAGCGTGCGCGGGCGGTGCTGGCAGGCTACTATCCGACGGTCGATGACAGGCCGACGGTGGCTTACCTGTGGGCGCGAACGATGCGCTGCAAGAATTGCCGGGCGACGGTGCCGCTGCTCAAGACGCGCTGGCTGGCCAGGACGGGGAAGAAACGGGTGGCGCTCAAGATGGAGCCAAACGCTGAGCGGACAGGCGTGGTCTTCGAGATCTGGGAGGATGTGCCGCTGCCGACGGGGACGGCCCAGGAGCGCCGGGCTTTTGAGCGCCGCGTGGGCGGGGGGACGATGTCGCGCACAGGGGTGACCTGCCCCTGCTGCGGGACGGTGATCAAGATGGAGGATATCCGCTTCGAGGGGATGGCGGGCCGCCTGGGAACAGTGCTGACGGCGGTGATCGTCGAGGGCAAGCAGGGGAAGGAGTATCGCTTGCCGACGGAGGAGGAGCGCCGCGCCGCCGAGGAGGCGGCTGACGCGCTGCCGGCCCTGTTTGCGGCGATCCCTTTCGGTCTGCCAGAGGAGCCTTTGCCCCGCGGTGGCCCGGGGGCCAGCCGTGCTTTTTCGGTGGATGGCTACGGCTTCTCGCGCTGGCATCAGCTCTTTACTCCGCGCCAGTTGCTGGCCCTGGGGACCTTCGTACGCGAGACGCGCGCCGCACGCGAGGAGCTACGCGCCCTGGGCTACCCACCGCACTGGGTGGAGGCCATCAGCGCCTATCTGGCGCTGGCGATTGATAAGCTGGCTGATTATGGGGCGGCACTCTGTACGTGGCATGTGAGCGGGGAGAAGATGAGCCACGTCTTTGTGCGCTTCTCTCTGCCAATCAGTTGGGACTACGCAGAGCTTAATCCGATCTCCAATTCTACAGGTAACTATCGGGCCTGCCTTACATGGGTCAGTGACGTCTTAGAGCATCTCTTGCGCGCAGCAACAGGCTCCCCGCAGCCACGTGTCTTGTGCCAGTCAGCTCTCACCGTCTCAGTCGAGCCAGTTGACCTGATTTTAACAGATCCTCCCTACTACGACGCCATCCCCTACTCCGACCTGATGGACTTCTTCTACGTCTGGCTGCGGCGCAGCCTGCACGGCCTCAGCCCCGAGATCGACGCCGTCTTTGCCGCGCCGCTAGCCCCTAAGTGGGATCATGAGCGCAACGACGGCGAGCTGATCGACGACGCCAGCCGCTTCGGCGGCGACCGTCAGCACTCGCGGGCCGCCTACGAAGATGGCATGTACCGCGCCTTCCAGGCCTGCTACCGCGCCCTACGCCCCGATGGGCGCCTGGTCATCGTCTTCGCCCACAAGCAGCCTGACGCCTGGGAGACCCTGGTCGCGGCCCTCATCCGCGCCGGTTTCGTCGTCGAGGCCAGCTGGCCCATTCAGACCGAGATGAGCAACCGCACACGCGCCCTCTCCTCCGCCGCTCTGGCCTCCTCCATCTGGCTGGTCTGCCGGCGGCGGCCCGAGAGCACGCGCCCCGGCTGGGACAAGACCGTCCTTGCCGAGATGCGCCAGAACATCACTGAGCGCCTGCGCCACTTCTGGGACGTCGGCATTCGCGGCCCCGACTTCATCTGGTCGGCCACCGGCGCGGCCCTCGAAATCTACAGCCGCTACCCGGTTGTCAAAAAAGCCGACCAGCCGGGCCAGCTCATGAACATCAGCGAATTCCTGCGCCACGTCCGGCGCATCGTCGTCGACTTCATGGTTGGGCGCGTCCTCAGCCAGAGCGGGGACAGCATCAGCGAGCTGGACGACCTCACCGCCTACTACCTGTTGCACCGCTATAGCTTCGGCTTCGAGCCGGTACCCAGCGGCGTCTGCATCCTCTACGCCATGTCCTGCGGCCTCAGCGATCGCGACCTCGTGCAGCGCTACGACCTGCTCAGCCGCGGCACCCCAGCCAGCGCCAGCAACGGCAGCACCCCCGACGAGGACGACGAGGAGGAGGACGAGGGCGCCGAGGAGGTCAACGGGAGATCAGGTGAGAGCAGCGGCAGCAACCTGCGCCTCAAAAGTTGGCAGCAGCGTCGTCAGCCGCACCTCGGCCAGAGCGTCAACGGCAAAGACGACGAGCCACCCCCGCTCATCGACCAGGTCCATCATCTCATGCACCTGTGGAAGGCCGGCGACGTCCGCCCCGTCAACGACTACCTCGACCACCAGATGCTCGACCACAAGCCGCTCTTCCGTGCCCTGCTGCAGGCCCTCATCGAGCTGGCCGCCGAGAGCAGCGATGAGCGCTCCCTGCTGGAGAGCATCAGCAACTATCTCGACCAGCGCAAAGGCTTGCCGAACCAGAGCCTGCCATTCAGCCAGGTCCAGGCAAGGCCCTCTGTTCCATCCCGCAGCAGGCCAGAATAGGGCAGCCGCACTTTCCTGACCTGCCGCCCGACCTGCTCCTGCTCCGATCGCCGCAGTGGGCCAGGCCGGAGCGGGCAGGCTGGCCTCAGTCAGCCCCAGGAGAAAGTACCCTGATTGGAGGAGATGTACGAGCAAGACAGGCAAAGAAGAGGGAGAGAGGAATCTATGAGCACCAGTACACACCGGTGGCATCCCTGGCATGGGATCGTGCGCCTGCGCGACGAACTGCTGAGTGGCGACCTCAGCCTGGCCAGCTTTGCCGCCGACCTCTATGACGTCGTCATGCAGCGAGGCAACTCGCTCTACCGCGAGCCGGACGAATTCTTCTCCTTCACCTATCCCACGGCCAACATGCGCCGTCTGGCGCGGGAAGTCATGCAGCGCCTGGCCGGGCGCAGCGATCGTGCTGTCTACCAGCTCGAGCTATACTACGGCGGCGGCAAGACCCACACCCTCATCACCCTCTATCACCTGGCTCGTCGGCCCGAGAGGCTTCCCAAGCTGCCCGCCGTCGAAGAATTTCTGGCAGCCATCGGTCTGAGCGCCCTGCCGCGGGCGCGCATCGCCGTGCTGGCCTTCGACAAGCTTGACCCAGAGAAGGGCCTGGAGATCCCGGGACCTGGTGGCGAGCGACGTCGATTGCGCCATCCCTGGAGCATCCTCGCCTACCAGCTCGCCGGCAGCGAAGGGCTGCGCCTGATCCACGGCGAGGACCAGGACGCGGAGCGCGAGACGCCGCCGGCGGAGGAGCTGCTTGCCAACCTCCTTTCGCTGCCGGCCCGCCAGGGAGATGCCACCCTGGTTCTCATGGACGAGGTCCTCATCTATGTCCGAGAGAAGGTCGGCCTTGATCCTGTCTGGCGCTGGCGCATGAGCGACTTTTTCCAATATTTGACGCAGGCCGCCAACAAGGTGCCCACCTGCGCCGTCGTCGTCTCGCTGCTGGCCAGCGACCCGCGCAAGCGCGACGAGCTAGGGCGCGAGCTGAGCAACGAGCTACAAGAAATCCTCGGACGCCAGCGCGAGCCGGTTTTCCAGCCGGTCGAAAAAGAGGACCTTGCCGAGGTGCTGCGCCGGCGCTTCTTCACTCCCGACTCCATCCGCAACCGCGACCTTTTCCGTCCCCAGGCCATCTTTGCCGTCAACGGCATCGCCTCCCTTGTCGAAGAGGTTGCCAGGCATCGTCACGAACTTGAGGAGCGCATTGTCAACAGCTATCCCTTTCATCCCGATCTCATCGACCTCTTCTACGGCAAATGGACCGACCTGCAGACCTTCCAGGGTACGCGCGGCACGCTGCGCAACTTTGCCCTGGCCTTGCGCGACGCCGCCCGCTGGGACCCCTGCCCGCTGGTCTCCGCCAATGCCTTCATTGGCCCGCCCAACGGCAGCGGCCTCTCGGAAGTCGCCCACGAGCTGGCCACCACCGCCGAAAACGAATCGTACGAGGGCCGACGCCAGGCCTGGAGTGCGATCCTGGAGAGCGAGCTAGAGAAGGCGCGCCAGATCCAGCGCTCCTTTCCCTCATTGCGGCACTTTCGCGAGGTCGAGCAGGCGGTTTTTGCCACCTTCCTGCACTCGCAGCCCGTGGGCAAAGATGCCAACCTGCATGAGCTGCTGCGCCTCATCGGCCAGATGAGTCCCGATCGCATTGCTCTGACGCAGGCCCTGAAGCAGTGGACCGAGGTCTCCTGGTTTCTCGACGAGAGCACCTGGCATGAGAGAGAGAAACTGGACGAGGAGGGCCAGGAGCTGCCCAAGGTCTGGCGTCTGGGGGCGCGACCCAACCTGCGTCAGATGCACCACGATGCCTGTCAGAACATCAGTCCCGAGGCTGTCGAGCACCATCTGCGCCGTGAAATCGAGGAGTGTCGCTATCTCTTCTCGACCAGTGGCGAGCGGCATCCGCCGCGCGTGCACAAGCTTGCCCGGGAGCCGCGCGATGTAGATGACGACGGTGATCTACATCTGGTCATCCTGGGGCCAGAAGGGGCCTGCCGTCCCGGGCATCCCTCGGAGCTGGCCCTGCGCATCCTGAACGAGAAGAGCGGTCCCGAAGCGCCGCGCGTCTATCGCAACGCCGTCATCGTGGTAGCTCCCTACACGCGCGGGCTGGATGGTGCCCGCGAGGCCCTGCGCAGCTATCTGGGCTGGCTCGACGTTGAGGAGCGACTCAAGCGCGAAGAGCAGGAGGTCGACAGCAATCGCCAGGCGCTGCTGGAACGCGAGAAGAAAGAGAGCGAGACGCGCCTCAAGGAGCTGGTGCGCGAGAGCTACTGCATTGTGGTGGCGCTCTCGGTCAACAACGAGGCGGAGGCATTTCAGATCAAGCTCACCGAGAGCAATCTGTACGCCTCGCTCAAGGCTGATGAGCGTGTGCGCATCTCGGAGCAGCCGATCGAGGCAGAGGCTCTGCTGCCGGGCGGCCCCTATGAGCTATGGCGTCCGGGCGAGAGCGCGCGGCGTTACAAGGATGTGCTGGAGGCCTTCGCCCAGTTCGTGCACCTGCCGCGTATTGTCGACCGCCAGGCCATCAGGCAGACCCTGATCAATGGCTGTCTGCAGGGACGCTTTGTTTTTCGTCAGCCGCGGCCCGATCGCAGCTATCGCACCTTCTGGCGGCAGCGTCCCGATGAGGAGGTGCTGCGCGATCCGGCGCTAGAGGTGGTCTTGCCCGAGGCGGCCAGTCTGACAGAGCTGGCGCCTGAGCTGTTGCAGCCTGGGGTGTTGCCAGAGCTGTGGGAGGGTGAGGAGCTGTCTCTCAGTCGGCTCTCTATCTACTTTGGCGGCGGTCAAGTCGTCCATGAGCCGCGCGATGGTTACAGTGAGCTGTTGGCCATTCCGCAGGCTGAGCCGCGGGTGATCAGGCAGGCGGTGCGCGAGGCGGTGCGGGGGCGACAGCTCTGGTTATTGAGCGGGCAGAGCAGCTTTTTGGGGGAGGAGGTGGCTGAGGATGTGCTGTTGAGCGAGGGGGCACGTCTGAGGCGCCCGCCGGAGCCGTTGGCGGCCAGTGAGATTCTGCCTGAGCGGCTGCCGGAGGCCTGGCGTGGTGAGCAGACGACGGCGCGGGAGATCGCTGATGCGTTGGCCAGGCGTCTGGGTGTGCCCTTGCCCTGGCTGACGGTGCGGGCGGTCATTGAGGATGCTTTTCAGCAGCGTCTGCTGGAGCGCAGCGTCGACTCAGGTCCCTGGCCGTGTGACTATGCGGGGGCGCGGGCGGTCAAGATTGTGGTGACGCGCCAGGAGCCGGTAGTGGTGGCTGGCCTGCAGAGCACGCTCATGGGGGCGGCAGGTGTGAGCGCCGCGCGTGAGCAGCCCACGGCTTATGTGTTGCCGCTGCGCGCGGAGGCGACGCTTGAGAGCGGCGAGCTTCAGAATTTGGCTGAGGTAGTTGGCGAGCTGTTTAAGATCTGTGGGGACTACAATCTTACTCTGCGTCTTCAGGTTGGGATCGAAGTTGAGCCGGCCAGCCGTGTGACGGGGGAGGCCTTGCAGCGTTTGAATGCTGTGTTGGGCGAGGTGGCACCTGGCTTGAGGTTGCGCTCTTCTTCTGCCTGAGTATGGAGGATGGATCTTTTCCTTTTGCTCGTTGCCATCTGCTGAGTAAGGAGAGCAGAGAAGCAGAGTGAGCGCCGGGTGGCATGCCCGGCGCTCATGTTTTATTGCTGGACGCTTTTCCTCCCCTCCTCCTCTCCTTCTTTCAGTATCCACCTTTCAGTATCCACAAGCGGATCGAGTCCCCTGCCACGGGGGTAACCTATCCTACTCCTGACCTCAATAATGCCCCTTTCAGTATCCTCTAGCGGATCGAGTCCCCTGCCACGGGGGTAACCTATCCTACTCCTGACCTCAATAATGCCCCTTTCAGTATCCTCT
>NZ_BDGT01000040.1 GCF_001748285.1 Thermogemmatispora onikobensis
TTCAAGCCATCGCGCACCACCTCATGGCGCATGGCATCCAGCGAGAACGGTCCCACCGTGATTGTTGACGAACTGGCGGAGCCGCGCACATTCGAGGCCCGGCGCAGAATCGCCTTAATCCGCGCCAGCAACTGACGCGGGCTAAAGGGCTTGCGCAGGTAGTCGTCGGCCCCCAACTCCAGCCCGCGGATCTCATCCTCCTCCTGATCATGGGCTGTCAGAATCAGCACCATCGAGTTGGTCTCATTGCGCATCTGGCGGCAGACCTCGAAACCGTCGATCTTGGGCATCTCAACATCCAGGATCACCAGGTCGGGCAGTGTCTCGCGCCAGCGCTTGATCGCCTGCTCGCCATCGAAGGCGCGCACTACCTCGTAGCCATGCCCTTTGAGCCAGTAGCTCAGGATGTCCACCATATCGCGGTCGTCATCCGCTACCAGGATCTTCACGTGTCTTTCCTCCTGATTTGCAAGCCTGTAGCTGCTCTTCTCCCCCAAGGGGGACGGATCGGCGTGTGTTCGTGGCTATAGCTAGCCGGTCGAGCTTTCTTTCACTGCTAGTAACGGGCTGTGCTGAGGGGAGTAACAGCATGATACAATCTGGGCTATGACCAGTCACCTGATTGGCTACCTCGTCGTGCCAATCCTGGACCCCCGGCGCCGGGGTCCAGCGCTGCGGCGACCAGATCAGAGAGGCAGGCGCTGGACAAAGGCAGCGTGAGGCGAGGCGGGGTCAGCAGGTGTCGCTTCTCTCTTCTACCAGGGAGGGGCAACAAGCAGATCGCCAGAGGAAGGAGCACGAGCAGTATGACGAGTGCCCAATCCAGCACGCCAGGACGCGAGGCGTTGCTGGCGCAGGCGCGGGCGGCAGCTCTGCAGGCCCATGCGCCTTATTCCCATTTCCGGGTTGGCGCGGTTGTGGTGGCCGATGGCCAGCTCTATCGCGGGGTGAATATCGAGAGCTCCAGCTATGGGCTGACGCTCTGCGCGGAGCGCGCGGCCCTGGCTGCCGCCCTCAGCGCGGGTGCGCGCCAGATCACGCATGTGGCGGTTGCCTGTATTGATGCGCCGCCTTCCGCTCCCGCTTCGGCGCGTACTCCCTGTGGGGCCTGTCGCCAATGGTTGGCCGATCTGGCCCCACAGGCGACCGTCTATATCGATGGGCTGGAAGAAAGCTTGACGGTCAAGGAGCTGTTGCCCTACGCTTTCGTCCTGTAGGCCCAGGGGCCTGCAGGCCCGCAGCGAACGACCGGGTCGGGCTGGACTGGCTCCGGCCCGATCCGCTGCTGACTGGCCCGGCTGCCGCATGCAAGATGTCGGCTGACCCTCTTCTTCCCTCAGCACCTGCTTTTATCTCCACCAATACGATATCTGGTGAAAATGATCGATTTCTGGTACAATATAAGCAGCGTGTTCCAGCATGGCTGATTGCTGGCCATGCTGGCCCCAGTTAGGGAGTGTACCTTGCCAGCCGGTTGCTTGTTCCTTCAACGCTGAGGAGGACATATGTTCCGAACATTTCAGCTGCCTACTCCTTCCATCGGAATTGAAGAAGAGTTCCAGCTTGTCGACCCCCAGACGGGCCGCCTTATGCCCGGCGTCCACACCATTCTTGAGAAAGGAGCCTCCCAATTTGGTGAACAGCTCAAGCCCGAGATGTTGCAGTCCACAATTGAGCTGATCAGTCCGATCTATCCCAACATCACCGCAGCGCGTCTGGAGACGCAGCAGCTGCGTGCCCGACTGGCGCGGCTGGTGAGCCAGGAGGGCCTGGCCCTGGTAAGTGCTGGCACGCATCCGGGCGGCTTGTGGCAGGAGCAGCAGCGATCGAACCATCCCCGCTATATCGAGCTTGAAGAGGAATTTCAGGATGTAGGTCGCTCGATTCTCATCTTTGGCCTCCATGTCCATATCGGCGTCGAGAACAACGACATCGCCATTGCGCTGATGAACCAGGTCCGTACCTGGCTGCCTCATCTGCTGGCGCTGTCGTCCAATTCGCCTTTCTGGGGCAACCGCTTCACTGGCCTGAAGTCGTATCGTGCTGTCGTCTGGAAGCGTTTCCCACGTAGCGGCCTGCCGGAGGTCTTCCCAAGCTGGGGCGATTTTGATCACTATGTGCAGGCGCTCATTGAAAGTGGCTGCATCGATAATGCGAAAAAGATTTGGTGGGATCTCCGTCCCCATCCGTTCTTTAAGACGCTGGAGTTTCGCGTCTTCGATATGCCTGCGACCATCGAAGATACGCTGGCGCTGGCGGCGCTCTGCCAGGCGCTCGTGGCGAAGCTGACCTGGCTTTACAAGCATGGGATGGGGCTTCATGTGATGCCTCGCGATTACCTGGAAGAGAACAAGTGGCGCGCTATGCGCTATGGCCTGGATGCTCAGGTTATTGATTTCGTGAACCATCGCACTCTGCCCATGCGCGATGCCATCCATGAGCTGCTCGACTTTGTCGATGATGTCCTCGACGATCTGGGCACACGCCGCGAGATCAATTATCTGCGCTTCCTGCTCGATGATCCCCGTGGTACTGGCGCTGATCGCCAGATCGCTATCTGGAACGAGACGCACAGTTTTCTGGCTGTTGTTCGCTACCTGATCGAGACGACGCTCGAAGGTGTCCCGCTCGATTCCCTGTCCGATCGCCAGTCCCTGACCACCCGATCTGAGTGAGGTTCTGGCGCTGGCCTGCTCTGGTTGCCCGGCGCCTGGCCTTGTTTGTAGGACCCGGCTGCCTCCTATGTTCTCTATGGCTCTTCCCTGCAGTGATGAGGCTCTTGGGCGAAAGGCCGATCTGTGCCTCTCGCCTGTGGTGGGGGCTGTGCTCTCTCGATCAGCGTGAGGCTGTTAGCCGTAGCGCTGTAGTGAGGGGCGCTGGCGAGCGCGCCCCTCCTGGCTGGCGCGCCGGCAAAGGGCCTTTCTGCAAGGTGCGGCTTGCGCTTCCCCGTGAGAAGGTGTATACTTCTCGGGAACAGACCACTAGCCAATACTGCGGGGAAGGCAGGCGCTCACTGCCCTGGCAGCTGGGGCGCTGCTCTTCTCCCTGTTCCAGGAGTTTTGAGTACGAGCGATGAAAGTCATTCTCCTTCAGGACGTAGCGGGGCTGGGCAAAGCCGGCGATGTGAAAGAGGTCGCCAATGGCTACGCGCGCAATTATTTGCTGCCGCGCAAGCTGGCTGCCGGTGCCACACCGGCCTTGCTGGCCAATCGTGAGCAGCGTGTGGCGGCGGAGCGGCGCCGGCTGGAGAAGCAAGAGCAGCTCAACCGTCAGCTTGCCGAGCGTCTGAGCCAGGTCTCCCTGACCTTCAAGGCGCGTGTGGGACGCAACGGGCGGCTCTATGGCTCGGTGACAAGTCAGGATATTGCCGACGGCCTCCGCCAGGCCGAGGGCCTGACGATTGATCGTCGCCTCATTGATCTGTCCAGCCCGATTCGGTCAATCGGCACCTTTGAGGTCCCGGTCAGAGTGGCCCGCAGTCTTGTCCCGCGCATTACCGTGCGCGTGATCGATCAGGACGCTGCTGATGCCGAGGGAGCGGCAGCGGCTGAGACCGCCGGACAGGCAGAGGCCGCGCAGGAAGAGTAAAGGGCGCCCAGCCCGGCCTGCTCTGGGCGCCCCCTTCATTGTCGCTATCTTCTTCTTCTTCTTCTTCTTCTTCTTCTTCTAGAACTTGGCCCCTCCCTGGTTTCTCCCTATTCGCTCGCTGCTCTTGCCCCGAGGATTCCTCTTGCTCAGGGAGGGCATTCAGGCGTGAAGCAACCTTAGAGACGCTCGATGACGGTGGCGATCCCCTGGCCAACGCCGATGCACATGGTTGCCAGTCCGTAGCGCCCGCCTCGTCGCTCTAGCTCATGCAGGAGCGTGACCATGATGCGCGCGCCGCTGCAACCGAGAGGGTGACCCAGGGCGATGGCACCGCCGTTCACATTGAGCTTCTCTTCATCGATTTCCAGCTCACGCACGCACTGCAGCACCTGAGCAGCGAAAGCCTCGTTCAGCTCAATCAGGTCGAGATCGTGGATGCTCAGTCCGGCGCGCTGCAGCGCCTTACGTGTCGCGGGAATTGGTCCCAGGCCCATATAGGCCGGATCGACGCCAGCGACCGCGGTGGCGACGATCCGGGCCCGTGGGCGCAGTCCCAGGGAGCGTGCCCGGCTCTCGCTCATCATGACCAGCGCCGCCGCCCCGTCGTTGATGCCGGCTGAATTGCCTGCGGTAACCGTTCCCCCTTCGCGGAAAGCAGGCTTGAGCGCGGCCAGCTTTTCCAGCGACGTATCGGGACGGGGGTGCTCATCTTTGCTCACTAGCGCTGGTTCCCCTTTTTTCTGCGGTACTGGCACCGGAACGATCTCCTCGGCGAAGCGTCCATCCTGCTGGGCGGCAACGGCGCGCTGATGACTACGCAGGGCGTAGCGGTCCTGTTCCTCACGGCTGATGCCGTAGCGCGCGGCGACGTTCTCCGCCGTCTCGCCCATGCTGTACGGGTGGTGCATTGCGGCGAGCCTGGGATTGATGAAGCGCCAGCCCAGGGTTGTGTCGTAGAGGGTGGCATTGCGGCTAAAGGCGCTCTCGGCCTTGCCCAGGACGAAGGGGGCACGGGTCATGCTCTCAACTCCGCCGGCGACAAAGGTGTCACCGGCGCCAACCTGGATCGCCTGGGCGGCGCTGTTGATCGCCTGGAGACCGGAGCCGCAGAGCCGATTGACGGTCTGGCCGGCCACATGGATTGGCAAGCCGGCCAGGAGCAAGGCCATACGGGCCACGTTGCGATTGTCTTCGCCCGCCTGGTTTGCGCAACCCAGGACGACGTCTTCGACGCTGCCTGGCTCGATGCCGGCACGGCGAATGGCTTCGGCGATCACCAGGGCCGCCATATCATCGGGACGCACATCTTTGAGCGCTCCGGCGTAGCGCCCGATGGGGGTACGCACTGCTGAGACGATTACCGCTTCTTCCATAGCTGCGGCCTCCTCTCGGGTTACTGCTGATTCTCCGTTGACGGCGATGTGAGACAACTCAGTCTCTCACGGAGCCTGATGAAGTCTGGTCTGGTCTGGCCAGGTCTGGTCTGGTCTGGTCTGGCTGCGCCCTCTCTTCAGGAGCCAGTGCCAGCCAGGCCAGAGCTGGCCCGTTCGATCCGCTCAGCGTCCCTGGAACTGAGCGCGACGCTTTTCGAGGAAAGCGCGCATTCCTTCGCGCTTGTCTTCGCTGGAGAAGAGCAGGAAGAAGTTTTTGCGCTCGGCCTCCAGGCCCTCTTCCAGCGGGGTTTCGAAGGCTGCCAGCACGGCTTCCTTGGCCAGTCGGACGGCGATGGGAGGACGCTCGGCCAGCTCTTTGGCGATCTTCAGGGCCTCTTTGAGATGCTCGCCCTGGGGTACCACGCGGTTGACCAGGCCCAGCTCGGCCAGCTCGCGAGCGCTGATCTGGTTTCCCAGGAGAACCATCTCCATCGTGCGGTACTTGCCAAGGGTGCGCGCCAGGCGCTGGGTGCCGCCGGCGCCCGGGATAATCCCCAGGAGAATCTCCGGCTGACCGAAGCGGGCGTTCTCGGAGGCTACAATGATATCGCAGTGCAGGGCCAATTCGCAGCCTCCTCCGAGAGCGTAGCCGTTGACTGCGGCGATGAGAGGCTTTTTGATCCGCCGGATGCGCTCCCAGGCTTCGAAGCCGCTTAAAAGCATATCAATCGGCGACTTGTCGGCCATCTCTTCGATGTCGGCTCCAGCAGCGAAAGCGCGCTCACCGGCGCCGGTGATGACGATGCTGCGAATGGCCTCGTCGCGGTCGAGATCTTCCAGGGCGGTGCTCAGCTCGGCGACGAGCTGTGTATTGAGGGCGTTCAGCTTGGTGGGCCGATTGAGTGTGACAATGCCCACTCGCTCATCACGTTCAACCAGAATGTATTGGTAGGCTGTCATTTCTCTCCTCGTTGCCTTTATCTGAGTTACAAGCCAGCGCGGGAGCGGTCATTTGGACGAGATCAGCGTGAGGTGCGCTGGCTGGCTGGCTGGCTGACGAACTGACTGACGAACTGACGAACTGGTGAGGCGTGAAAAGGGCCTGCCTGCGCTCGCTGGTCACTGACCAGCGAGCCAAAAATCAGCTAGTCCAGACGCCGTGTGGGTCGCACTCACGAATCACGCGCAGCTCTTCTGGCGTTGGCGGGACTGTTTCGGCGCAGTCGGGGGCCAGGCGCAGCGGCCAGCCAGTTTGCTCCTGGACCTGCTCGATACTGCTGCCGGGGTGGTAGGACTGCAGCAGGGCCTCGCCAGTGGTTGGATCAAAGGTGAAGACGGCCAGCGTGGTGATCAATACTGCTGGTCCGCCGCGCGGCAAGCCTACGCGCTGGCGCCAGGCCACGCCGGCAGGACCGTGCTCATCAGGGTAGCCATAGCCCGGGCTGGTCACAAAATCGACCCGCTCGCGCAGGCGGTGCCGTTCATGGGGCATGATGATCGCCAGACGCTGGGCCAGCGAGGCAATATCAGCGCCGCCGCCGCTGCCGGGCAGTCGGACGCGCGGCTGCCGCCAGTCGCCGATCAGCGACGTGTTGAGGTTCCCATAGCGATCGATTTCGGCGCCGCCGATGAAACCAAGCTCGATTTCGCCGGCGGCCATCAGGCCGATAACGCTAATGGTGCTGGTGGCCCAGAGCGCTCCGCAGATATTGGGCGCATCGCCCATCGTGTAGAGCAGCTCGCGGGCCGGTGTATCGCGGATCAGACCAGTTTCGAAAATACCAACACAGTGAGGGGCATGGGTGCGCTTGGCCAGGGCGAAGGCTAGCAGTGGCAGACGCATGCCAACGAAAACCCGCTCGCCATCGCGGATCTGGCGCGCGGCACAAACGACCATCAGCTCACGAGGCGTATACTCCATTGCCCTTTTTCCTCCTTCTCTGATTGCTCTCTTGCGCTGCTCCTTCCCGACCAGAGCTGACGACACGAAGGAAGCTGGCTGTGTCCTTCCTGGGCCGGACTGCCAGCGCGAGAGCAGAGGGTCTCACCAAACCCGAGCGTTCGCTCGTTCGCTCGCTCAGATTGATCAGTAGCCATAGTCGACGGGAGCGGCATAGCGGTGCTCCTTGACAGTCAGAGTGCCCCGGCGAGCCTCACCCAGCTTCGCCAGATACTCCTGGCGTGTCGAGAGGCCAAGCACCCACTCCTCCAGCCACTGCTGGAAACCCTCTGGTGTGCGGGTGCGAGTATGGTACTCGTGATAGAACTGGTGGTCGCGGTCATAGTAGCCCTGCACTGCTGAGGGATGGGCGCCCCACGGCTCGTGGACGACCGCACAGACCTTGTATGAGGGTCCAATGACGCGGTTGGGATCGCTTATGATGACTTCGCGTGCTACGATCTCTTCAGCGACGATGATGACTTGACGGGCAGCCAGCATAGCCTCCTGGCAGATGCCAAGGCTGCCCCAGAGATGAGCATTGCCATCCTCATCGCTGCGCTGGACGTGCAGGATAGTCAGGTCAGGTTGCAGAGCTGGGACGAGCAGCAAGGGACTGCCATCGAAAGGCGAGGTAGTCTGGAGAAAGGTAGGATTTTTGCGCGGGAGGTCGCTCCCCAGGAGCGAACGTGTGGGGATAAAGGGAGCGCCCAGGCTGGCAGCGCGCAGGGCCAGACCGATCGAGAAATTGCTGTGGTCCTCGGTGACGATGGGACGAGGCTGGGCTTGCTCCGTTGCTCGTCGATAGCAGTGGCCGAGGCCCTCACTGACATTACCTACCCAAGCCGCTTGAATCTTGGCCACGCAGCCGGCCCCGATCAGTTGATCGAAGAGGATATCCGAGATTGGTCCGATCAAAGTCAGGTTGCGGCGTCCCTGGCGAATGATCTCGTGGCCCGCAGCGAAGGGGATGCACGGTTCTAGGGCCAGGCCCAGTGCTATCGAAGCCCCGTCGTGGACATAGCGTCTGATCGCCTCGGTCATAGAGAGCAGCTTACTCATGTCGGTGTAAACTCCACGATCATGTTTGCATAATCATCGGCCACGTAGATATGGTCATGTTGGTCGATGACCAGTCCCTGTGGCTCGATGAAGCCCTGGCTCGCCAGCGTTTCACGCTGGCCGGTAGCTGGCTGCAAGCGGATCAGCGCGTGCACGGCTGGTGCCAGATCTATCACCAGCAGGTTGCCGTGCCCATCCCAGGCCACATCGTCCGGCATGCCGAAGCCGCCGAAGCGAACCTTGTGTCCGTTGGGGCTGATGCGCCAGACCGCCTGCCCACATTCATCAGCCACATAGACGTTGCCCGCCCCATCAACAGTGGCCCCGACCGGGCGCGCGATGCCGCTCGCCAGTGGCTGCAGTGTGCGGCCATCCAGGCTCATGCGATAGACCTCGCCGGTGGGGCTATCTGGTACAATCAGGGTCTGGGTTGTGCGATCGAAAGCAATGCCATCGATCCCTGCTTTGCACGGCTGGCTGCCCGGTGTGCCTGGCAGAGTACGCAAGACCAGTGGCATCTGCGCCCCCGGCATCAACAACAGCAGGCGGTTGGTGCGCTGTTCCGCTATGATGATTGTACCATTCTGGAGCACAACCAGCCCTTCTGGCGCCGCCAGGCCGCGCGCGAGCACGCTCACTGTGCCATCGCGATTAAGACGGTTGATGGTGCCGTTATAGGCGTCGCTGAAGAAGAGGTTGCCTTGCGTATCAAGGGCAAGGTCATCGGGTCTGCCATAACCGCGCAGGAGGAGATGGCTGCGGTAGTGGTGCGCCGCTCCCGCCGTGCCGCTGGCACTGGGGGGGGCGCTGGCTGTGCTGGTTGGCGATGGCGTAGGGACGGTGCGAGCTGAAGATGAGGGAATGGCGGAGCCGGCGCTGCCACAGGCGCTCAAGATGAGCAGGCAGAGGAGCAACGCCGAAAGAATCCTCGAATGCTCGCTTCGCAGCATAGCATATCCTTCCCGAAAAACCCCGATAGTGTGATCAGCCGATTGGGAGTCAGCGGCTGCCGGGGGCCTGATCTGGAGGAACAGGCAAACCCTGGCAGGAAACTGGCCGTTGCTGACAGGGCTGGCCAGGTGCTGTCTCTCCTGCCATCGTATCACAAGCGGGCGTCTTGAGGGAAATCAGGATCGGAAAGCGACTGCCACCCTTCCCGGAGCGACGAGCAGGACCGCGCCCACTCGCTGGCTGCCGCTCCGCCACTGCCGAGCGCGCTCACTCAGGCATTCACAGGCGCGACTTCCTCAATCAAGTGGTGCAGCGTTTTGAGTGGGACCCCTGTGCCTTTGGTACCCGCGCGCCTGGTCATCACCAGCTCGGCGGCGATGCTGAGCGCGATCTCTTGGGGAGTGACAGCACCAATATCCAGGCCGATAGGCGTGTGTACCTGCTCAAGGCGCTCGCGAGGGATGCCTGCCTTGAGCAAATTGCGAAAGATGTTGCGGATTTTGCCGGCACTGCCGATCATACCCACATAGGCAGCCTCGCTTTCCACTGCGGCGCGCAGGGCCTCCTCGTCAAGCCGGTGCCCGCGGGTGACAATGACTACCCAGGTTGAGGCGTCCGGTCGCAGCTCTCGAATGGTCTGAGCGATGTCTCCGAAGACGAGCTGGACGCGCTCGCCAAAGGTACGCGGGTCTGCCAGATCACGACGGTCGTCTATTACCACAATGCGAAAGTCGAGGTCGGCGGCGAAGCGCGCTAGCGCCTGAGCCACATGGCCGGCCCCGGCAATGATCAGTCGTGGCTCCGGCGAGATGGCCTCGACAAAGACTTCCAGGGTTGCGCCACAGCTGCCGACGGCTTCGTCGGGGTCGATGTGAATGTGAGTGAGGAACGAGCGCCCTTCCTGGAGAGCCTGCTGCATGGCTTTGATGGCCTGCTCGTCGGCGCGCCCTCCGCCAAAGCTGCCGCTAGCGCTGCCATCGGCATGGAGCAGCATGCGGACCCCGATATCGCAGGGTGCGGCTCCGATGGTCTTGACCACAGTGGCAATGCCAACGCGCTCGCCTCGTCGCAGCGCTGCTTGAATGGCCTCGTAGACGGCTGTGGGGCTAATGGCACTCATGATGCTTCCCGTCCTCTGTCTGTTGCTCTCTGCGTGCTTCCCCTACTCAATGATTGAGCAGGACACTCTTCATTATAACACAGGAAAATTGCCGTCTCCTTGCTTGACAGGCCGGTGCTGTTCACGTATAGTGAGTAGAACAAGAGTCACAGTGTGACAGAGGTGTAGAGGCGCGGGTTAAGAGGGGTAACCTGGGAGGGAGCCTGGCCTAGATGGCAGGTCTGCTGTGGTCATGACCTACTGGCTGTTCTCTCTCTTGCCCTCCACAAGGTCTTGGGGACCCATAATAGTGGTGAGCTTCGTCCCGAGATGCTTCAGAAGAGTCTACGCTTGGCCTATGAATATTGCTATTTCTTGAAAACGCAGCTCTACCAGCGTCTACGGCTCTGGGAGCAGCATCATCCCGGCTTCACGCTCTTCCTGCCAGCCGACGAATAATTCTCCTTGGCTCGAAAAAGATCATCTTTTGTCCTCTCTTGATCAAAATGCCCTTCCACTTTGACCCTCTCCTCTTGGAACGATTCTTTGGAGCACCTGATCTGGCCGCTGGGCACCCCTCTCTCGCTAAGCAAGCAGCTAGCTTGACAGAGGCTCCTCTGCCGGGTACAATACTAGAACATAAATTCTAGATCTGGATCTCCTGAGCAGTCGAGCTACGGGTGCTCGTGAAGTGCCTGGGCGACTCGGCTCGCTCTCACCGCAACGATTTGCACAGCGTCCGGCGAGGTCGTTCAAGGAGGCCAGCCAGTCAGGCGCAGGGCGAGGAACAGTCAGAAAGAGGAGACATTGTCTATGACATCTCTTGGTGAGCACTCTCATTCCCAGAGCCGTGAGGAGCAGCGTCCACGTTTCAACCCAAGCGAGCACCTGCTGCAGATCAGAAGCGGCAATCGTGGCGAGCTGCGCGACTACCTGCCTGTCCAGTGGCGGCTCGTCTGGTTTCGTGAACTCTGTCCCCAGGGGACCATTGAAACCGAGATGGTGCACCTGGATCTGGAGCGTGAGACCGAGGAGGAGTATTACGGCTACAACAGTGAGACCCGGCGCAACGAAAAGATGGTTCGCCGGGCCAGGGGTTTTGTCATCTTCCGTGCCGTTGTCAGGGATGGCAAGGGAGGCGTTGCCACAGGTACTAAGTCAGAGAAGGCCGCCAGCTTTCCCGATTTCATCGAGAAGGCTGAGACGGGCGCCATTGGGCGCGCCCTTGCCGCGCTCGGTTTCGGAACCCAGTTTGCCCCGGAGCTGGATGAAGAGCATCGTATCGTCGACAGTCCCGTCGAACGGGCTGCTCCCCACTCTACAGGCGAGCACGCCCCGGAGGCCACGGCGGCCTCTGAGCCGGAGGCTGCCTCCTCCAACGCGCGCGGGGCTGCCGTCCCTGCTGTTTCCCCATCTCGCCAGCGCACCTCACCGCGATCGGGCAACGGCAGCGACAGCGAGCACGGCCCAATCACCGACCAGCAGCTCGCCAGCATCCGCAAGCTCTGCGATACTCTCGGCAAGTCGGAGCCAAATGACCTGGCTTCCTGGAACTACGCGGCGGCCCGGGAGCTGATTCTGCAGCTGAGCCGCGAATATCGCCAGCGCAACGAAAGTCGTAAAGCTTCCTAGCGTACACGTACACTAGCGAGGATTGCTCATGTCCTTTAAGCAACTGCAGTATGCCGAAAAGCGCATGCACAGGCTCTGGCACGATATGGTCGTGGCCGACGAGCGCGGCGCCTCACCCATCGAGCTAGAGCGCCTCTATGATGCCTACTTGCAAGCTCTTCAGAGCTACCTGCGCTGCTACGAAACCTACCGCCAGGAGTCAGGTGGGATTGACATTCATCGCTGCGCCTGAAAACAGAGAGCGCCCAGGCCACCATTGCCGCCTCCCTCCCTATCCTGATAGGCAGCAGAGAGAGGAGGCGGCAACGCAGAGCACACGAGACGGTGGCCTGGGCCTCCTCGGGCCAGACCACACACACACTCTCTGTCTGTCTCAGGGCGGCAACCTGAGGCCGAAGCTAGGCGCGTGTTGACAGAGAGGACAGGAAGTCTCGAATGGCCCGCGCCACAGCCTCTGGCGCATCGAAGAGTACCAGATGGCCGGCCTGGGGAATAATGATCAACTGCGAACCCGGGACCTCC
Organism: Thermogemmatispora onikobensis; assembly: GCF_001748285.1. NCBI lineage: Bacteria > Bacillati > Chloroflexota > Ktedonobacteria > Thermogemmatisporales > Thermogemmatisporaceae > Thermogemmatispora > Thermogemmatispora onikobensis. The sequence goes on from NZ_BDGT01000040.1 coordinate 12,167, forward strand.
CGATGCAGACGCTGGGCATCCTTCACGGGAAACTGCCGATCTTCCTCCCCCCAGATGATCAACACAGGCTTTCCCACACGCGGCAGATCACTGGCCACCGAATTAACATAAGAGGGGATCAGGTTACGGATGTGCTGATAAAGGACTTCCTTGTGCAGCTCGCTATTCCAATGGTTCACGAAGTCATCGAGCATCTGCTGCTTAAACTGCTCAGGCCGCGTTGATGCGGCGGGCAGAGCGGCGCGCAGATCGCGCAGCACATCCTCAGCGCTGGCGCGCTTAGGAGCATCGTACTCCTGGCGCTCCTTCATTTGTGGCAGCGGCCAATCCTCGGCAAAGGCATGCAAATAGCAGACCGTGTCGATCAGCACCAGACCCGCCACACGCTCGCGACTCAGGCGGGTCGCTAGAATCTGAGCCACGCCGCCGCCGAGGCCGTGGCCCACCAGCACCACATTAGTCAACTGGAGGGCTTCCAGGAACATCGCCAGGTAGTCAGCGTGGCCCCAGACCGAGGTATCAGCCGGCCAGGGATGATCAGAGAGGCCGTGGCCCAGCAGGTCCAGCACATAGATCGCGCGCCCGCTGCTGGTCAAGAGGGGGATCACCTCGCGCCAGGCGAAGGCCCCCGCCAGCACATCATGGAGCAGGACCAGCGCCCCATCGGTGCCATGCTCGGCCCCGTAGACATAGTAGGTCACATTATAATGGATCAGGCGGATCGTGCGCCGTTCACCGGCGCCTGCCACCCGTGGTAACTGTGCTGTACTCTGTGTCATTGCTTCTTCCTCACTCTTCCGTGCGCTGCGAACGAGCGTCTCTGCATCGCCCCTCTACATTCGCGCGTAGAGTCCTGGAACATTATAGAAAGCCCCAAAGCCTGCATAATGAGCCGTGCGCTCGCCCAGTTCTTCCTCAATCACCAGCAAGCGATTATACTTGGCCACACGCTCACTGCGAGCAGGAGCTCCTGTTTTAATCTGGCCCGCGTTGGTGGCGACCACCAGGTCGGCGATCGTCGTATCCTCTGTCTCGCCCGAGCGATGGGAAACCACCGCCGTGAACGAAGCGCGCTTTGCCATCTCGATGGCTGCCAGCGTCTCCGTCAGGGTTCCGATCTGGTTGAGCTTAATCAGGATTGAATTGGCGGCGCGCTCCTCGATCCCGCGCTTCAGACGGGCTGTATTTGTCACGAACAGATCGTCGCCGACCAACTGCACCCGTCCGCCCAGGCGCTGACAGAGCAGCGACCAGCCTTCCCAGTCATCTTCTGCCAGGCCGTCCTCGATCGAGATCACAGGATACTCGTTGACCCACTGCTCATAGAGGTCGACCATCTCGGCGGACGAGAGCGTGCGGCCTTCACGGGCCAACACATATTTCCCATCCTGATACAGCTCGCTGGCGGCAGGGTCCATACCGAGACAGATATCGACGCCGGGACGGTAGCCAGCCGCCTCGATGGCTGTCAGCAGCAGCTCCAGCGGCTCGCGGTTCGAGCTAAGCGAAGGAGCGAAGCCCCCCTCATCGCCGACATTCGTATTATACTTCTTGCTATGCAAGACCTTCTTCAAGCTCTGATAGACCTCAGCTCCCATGCGCAGCGCCTCCCGGAAGGAGCGGGCCCCTACTGGAAGAATCATATACTCCTGCATATCGGCGGAGTTGTCGGCGTGCTTCCCCCCGTTGAGGATATTCATCATTGGAACGGGCAAGACACTGGCCGACACCCCGCCCAAATAACGATAAAGCGGCTGACCAACTGCATTGGCCGCCGCGTGGGCCAGGGCGAGAGAGACGCCGAGAATCGCATTGGCACCGAGCTTTCCTTTGTTTGGCGTGCCATCGAGTTGGACCATCAGGCCATCGAGAGCCACCTGATCTGTGGCATCCTGGCCGACCAGCGCTTCCCGCAACGTCGTATTGACATGCTGGACTGCCGTCAGCACACCTTTGCCGCCATAGCGCTGGCGGTCGCCATCGCGCAGCTCAACTGCCTCGTGGGCGCCAGTGGAAGCGCCGGAGGGAACCGCCGCGACACCGCGAGCCCCACCTTTCAACCAGACCTCCACCTGGACCGTTGGGTTGCCTCGCGAATCGAGGATCTCGCGAGCCACCAGGTTCGCAATGACCGTACTTTCTCTGCTCACACCAGGCATAGAACAATACCTACCTCTCTCAACTCTGCTCAAATCTTAGCGTCTTACTGCCAGACAAACAATCGATGATAGCGCGGCGTTGCCCATCATTGCCGGCTGTATTGTAACGCGCGCCGCTGGTCGTGGGCAAGCATTTTCTTGGCAGACAGACAGGCTGCCAGACAGGCAATCTATCAGGCGAGCGCGTAAATCACCTTCTGGCGGTCAAAATGACCGAAAGGCATGGGACGATTGGAATGCCCATCGCAAAGAAGAGGATAGAAAGAGCAGTTGACCGATGAAGGAGCGTAGCGTAACCCAACATTAACAGCAGTTGCCGACCTGCCAGACCTGGCTGATCCCTTCCTCTTCTCCCCCGGTACCAGGGGAAGTCAAGGCAGGTATCCAGATCCAGGCCGGCCACTAGGTCAAGCAGTCAGAGAGGACTCAGCCAGCGCCGTTAGCGCCGGATCGTGCTCTGCCAGGGCTCACCTCAGCCAGAGCGCGTGCCAGCAGATCGGTATGCTCTGGCAGGCCCACGGTTACCCGCAAGACATTCTGCAGGTATGGATGCTGGAAATAGCGCAGGAGAATGCCGTATGCCTCAACGCTGGCCCGAATGTCCTCCACCGTAATTTCCTCATCGCAGACGCGCGCCATAATAAAGTTCCCCTGGGAAGGGACCGGCGCCAGATACGGCTGAGAGGCCAGGACCTGGAAGAGGCGTTCACGTTCCTGGATCAGGAGCTGCACGCGCTCCCAGACGCAATCGAGGTGGGCCAGCGTCTCTATAGCGGCGATGTGGCCGGCCAGATTCACCTCAAAGGGGCACTGAGCGCGCCGCAAGTAGCTGGCGATCCACTCAGGGAAGAGGCCGTAGCCGATGCGCAGTCCAGCCAGGCCAGCCCACTTACTGAAAGAGCGCAGCACCACCAGATTGGGGTACTCGGGCACCAGATGGGCTACGCCCCGTGGCTGCTGCGAGAACTCCACGTAGGCCTCATCGACGACAACAATGCGCCCTGTCTCCAACAAGCGCAGAATATCATCCTGGGCCACCAGATTCCCGGTTGGATTGTTGGGGGAACAGAGCACGATCAGCTTCGTCTCGGGAGTCAAGGCTGAGAGGATAGCCTCGACATCGAGGTCGTAGGACTCTGTCCGCGGAACCTCGATCACGTAGGCGCCGCAGAGCGTCGTCACCGTCGTATAGAGTGTAAAGGTAGGGGGGCAGCAGATAATATTGTCCCCGACCGACAGGAAGACGTGCCAGAGCAGATTGATCAGTTCATTACTGCCGTGGCTGAGCACGATATAGCGCTCATCCAGGCCCGTGAAGGCGGCCAGGGCCCGCCGTAGAGCGGTGGAGTCGGTATCGGGATAATTGTTATAGTGGACGTACCGCCCCAGAGCGGCGAGTACCGGCGGGATAGGGCCATACGGATTCTCGTTGCTATTGAGCTTAATCAGGCGCTCGATAGGAATACCAGTTCTTTGAGAGAAAGCCTCTAACGATTCTCCTGGTACATAGGGAGCAATACGTTCGATCTCTGGACGGACCTGAACAACACGCGAGGCATATGGTTGCATGGGCTTATATATCCATCCTACTTTTCAGTATCAGCGTCCACGAAGATCTGAGCGGGACGGCGAATCAAGGAATTGCGCACAGGGGAGCTGGAGCCGGTATTGCCGCGCAGAGGGCCGCTGGTGCCGAAAGAGCGGAGGGACGTATGAGGAACGACGGGCTGCATCGCCGAGGTTTCCGGCAACTGGCCGCCGGTAGCCTGCAGCATCTCCATACCGCGGCGCAAGGTCATCATATCCCGCAGGAAGCAGGCGACAGCGGAAGCGGCAGAGCCTTTTTCGCGAGCGCTTTCGAAGCGGCGCGCATTAGCCTCGCCGGCGTCCTGGGCCGCCTGAGCCAGCGGATCAGACGTATGGGCGGCAAAGGTATCCTGGAAAATGTCGTCCCAGCTGGACCAGCGTCCACGCAGCGGTTTCCAGCCGAGCTGGCTATCGCTGACCGTGCGCCACTTTTCCTCTGTAAACTGAACCCAATCCTCGATCAGGCGGATGCACGTCTCCAACTGCTGGCGCAGGCGCTCCTCCTCGGCGCTGTGGGACTGCGAGCCGCCGCTTTGCGGCAGGCCCTCGGCGGAGGGAGCGGACTGGCCATAGAAGCCGCTCTGGAAATAAGCGGGAGCCTGCTGCACGCCGGGGAAGAAGCCAGAGTTACCGGGCACGCTGGAGAAGTCCGCGGCTCCCTGGCCAAATTGAGGCATAGGGCCTGTCTGACCTGTTTGCCCTGCGGGCAGGCCGAGAACCGGGCCTTGTGGGGAAGCCAGCTCGCCCGTCACTGTCACCCCTCCGAAAGCGGGGTTGAGGGCCAAGATCGAGGAGCCATCGGGCATCAGCATGCCCTCGGGAATGGTAGGCAGACCACCGATCACGATCTCCTCGTGCCCGATCGCATCGAGGATGCGCCAGGCCAGCCGCGGGTGCTTGATAGCCCACCACAGGCGGCGTGCCAGAAAGGTACAGGCAAAGGTAAAGTTGACCAGCAGCCAAACCAGCCCGCGCACCGCCAGCCAGTTCACCAGACCGGCCACCACAATCCAGTACCAGGGATCGTGCTGTCCTGCCTCCTCAATAATGGTCAGGACAACCGCTACTGTGAGGCTGGGATCGCGCAGAGGATTAATCACATCGATGATACGCCAGAACCATGAACGCTCTGTCTTCTTCAAGATACGCTCCTCTGACATCACACTACGATGCCGCTGTCTCTTATCCTTCGCTCGGCTCACTGCTCGCCGTTGGACCATGCGAGCGAGCCGTCCAGATCGCCAGGCCCCGACTGTCTGCCTGCCTGCGGGCCAGCTCTTGTTGTTCTGCCTCCGCTCCTCTTTCGTGGGCGACCGGCGCTGACCCTGCCTGCTTCGCTGCTGGAACGCTCCGCCTTCCTCCCTTGCCCACTTCCCTGTAGCCAGCTAGCGGGTGGACCTTGCCGGGAATGAGCTTTAGCCTGCAGCTCAGCCCCGCTCCTGGCGAGTGAGCTACTTCTCATCATCTGGCTCGCCTGCCGGCTGTCCTGTTGCCGTCTTGCACCTGCCTGTTCATAGACCTGCGGGGATCTCCTGGCGTGCTTGCCCCCCCCGTTCCTGCTGCTCTGTTGCTCTGTTTGCCTTCCGGTGTGGCTTCCGGCGAACCTCATGCAGACGAGCGGCCTTCTGCAGCTAGCTCTCTCATTCAGCCATTTGCGGGACGATTCTAACATGGGCCCCTGGGGCCTGCAAGCTTTGCCGGCAAGACAGGGGCATATTGGGCTATCCTGACACACCACATCACTGCCATTTTTATTGTACCAGAGCCACGAGTGAGGCAAGGGAGCAGGCTCCCCTGCGGAAACGAAGAAGCGGTACTTTAGTACCGCCGACAGCTGCCTCAAACGGTAAGGGGGGAGCAAGAGGCAGCTTCCCCAGCCCAGTCTGGGAGAAAGGCCGAAGGAGTCCGGTTTAGCGCAGATACGGCTGTTGGAATGCCACCAGCTGCTTGATCCCCTCTTGGGCCAGCGAGAGCAATTCATCCAGGCGTGTGCGGCTAAAAACCCCGCCCTCGCCGGTACCTTGAACCTCGACGAAGTCGCCTTGGGCCGTCATCACTACATTGAAATCCACCTCGGCCCGCGCGTCTTCCTCATAGCAGAGATCGAGCAGCGCCTCTCCCTCGACGATCCCCACGCTCACGGCGGCCACCGCAGTGCGTACCGGATGAGTGGATAAAAGGCCGCTTGCTACCAGGCGGCTGCACGCCCGGTAAAGAGCCACGAAGGCGCCGGTAATGGCCGCAGTGCGGGTGCCCCCATCGGCCTGCAGCACATCGCAGTCAAGGATCAGGGTCCGTGTCCCCAGGGCCTCCAGATCGACAGCCGCTCGCAACGAACGACCAATCAGGCGCTGAATCTCCTGGGTGCGCCCGCTGAGGCGTCCCTCGCGCTCGCGTGGCGTGCGGGACTGTGTGGCCCGGGGCAGCATACTATACTCAGCGGTGACCCAGCCGCGCCCGCTGCCCTCTAGAAAAGGGGGGACCTTCTCCTCGACGGTGGCGGCGCAGAGGACCCGTGTGCGCCCGGCCTCGATGATCACCGAACCCTCGGCGTAGTCGAGATAGTCAACCGTGAGACGTAGGGGGCGTAGTTGAGTCTGAGAACGCCCATCTGTGCGTATCATAAGCGAAGCCCTCTTGTTACTTTCAACCTGTTCAAAACCTGGTTCCGAGTCATGAAAAATACTGAGGAAGGGTGCTCTCCTGTGGCAGGTAACCGCTTCCGCGAAGAGAAGCCCCCCATTCCCTCAGCGAATATGTTACTATAACATAAGGGTGTCTCCAACAGAGGTAGCTGACCGTGCCTCACCTAAAGAGGGCAGAGAAAGGTCTGCGTTCTCTCTCGCCGCCTCTGTCTTCTCGTACTTCAGTGCGAAGGTAGGCGGCGAAAAACGCACACCGGCCTGGCCCGGACAAGAAGGGAGCGGACAAACGAGCGAAACAGCGAGAGAGATGAAGAGCAGCAGAAAGTCGCAGCCGAAGCGCGAACAACCTGTTAGAAAGGACCAACCTATGTCTGCGCATAAAACGCTGCATCCTGCGCAAGCGGAGCCACTCCATGCGCATCGTCTCATCATTGCGACCAACCGCGGTCCCGTTGAATTTTATCTTACACAAGATAAAGTCTTGAAGTCTCGGCGCGGAGCGGGAGGAGTCGTTACGGCTCTCATCGAGGCGGCCAGCCGCATGGAGGTCACCTGGGTGGCGATGGCGATGACAGAAGGGGACCGTCTGGCGGCGCGCAGCGCTGAAGCTGAGAGCGGATGCATTCCCTCGCCGCTGCCAAACCTCAAGATGCAGCTTCGCTACGTCGTCATTCCCAAGACGGCCTACCGCAAGCACTACGACCTCATCAGCAACCGCGTTCTCTGGTTCCTGCAGCATTATCTGTATGACCCCAGCAGCGACTCTTTCAACTATCAGCGGCTGCAGGATGCCTGGAAGAACGGCTACCGGGTGGCCAACCAGGCCATTGCCGAGGCAGTGAATGCCGAGATCGAGCGTGCTGAGACCATGCCGGTGGTCATGCTGCACGACTATCACCTCTATCTGGTAGCCGCCATGATCCGCGAGCGGCACCCTACCATTATTACCCAGCAATTTATCCATATTCCCTGGCCAGACAGCCGTTGCTGGCACTTCCTGCCCAGTAACATCACGCAGGAGATTTATCGCGGCCTGGTGGGCAACGACATCGTCGGCTTCCAGACCGAGCGCGATGCGCGCAATTTCCTGGAAGGGGCGCGGACCGTTCTCGAAGGAGCCGAAGTCGACTTTGAAGAAGGGACCGTTGTCTGGCAAGGCCATCGTACACTGGCGCGGGCCTACCCGATTTCAATCTCGGTGACCGAGGAACGACGCATTGTCCAGGGCCTGGCCGGACGGCGCGCTGCCGAAAAGATTCTTCCCCTGTTAGGGGAGCAGACAATCATGCGCGTCGACCGCATCGAGCCGACGAAGAACATTCCCCGTGGCTTCCAGGCTTATGCCCAGATGCTGGAGGAGCATCCCGAGCTACGGGGGAAGGTGAAATTCCTGGCCTTCCTTGTTCCTTCACGTCAATCACTGCCCGAATACAAGCGGCTCAACAGCGAGGTGCTCAAGCTCGTCGAAGAGATCAATGCCCGCTATGGAGATGCCAGCTGGAAGCCCATCGAGGTCTTCTGCGACAACGACCGTACACGGGCATTGGCGGCCATGCAGTTCTATGATGTGCTGCTGGTCAACCCCATTATCGATGGGATGAATCTGGTGGCCAAGGAGGGAGCGGTGGTCAACAAGCGCAATGGTCTGCTTGTGCTTTCGCGCACCGCTGGCGCCTTCCAGCAACTTGGCAAGGCGGCGATTCCGACCTCTCCTCTCGATGTGGCCGAGACCGCCGAGGCTCTCTACACTGCGCTGACGCTCCCGCCGGAAGAGCGTGAGCGGCGGGCCAAGCTGGCCCGGCAGATAGTGGAGCAGAACAATCTGCATACCTGGCTGACCCGACAGATTGAAGATATTAACGAGCTGCTCGATCTGGCCCGTTTAGCTGCTGAGAATGAGGAGCGGCAGCGCGAACGGGATGAGCCTGAAAGTGAACCCGAGCTTGCGCCCAGCCCGTTATCCCTTTCAGCAGGATGACCCTGCTGCTAGATGCCGCTGTCTTCGGGCTGGCAAGAAAAGCGCGTGGAGATCATCCACTACGCACGCTTTTCCTGCCAGCCTGGCGAGGACGCCCCAGTCTCACCCTCCAGCTCCAGAAAGGTCACCATTTCCTCTAGCAGGGCTGCCATGCCGGCCACTCCCTCAACGATGAGATCGGCCCGCTCTAAGAGCCGGGGAGGAGTGTCGGCGTGGCGCACAGCAATTGTCACGGCTGTCGAGCAGATCCCCTCTTCACGCAAGCGAATCAGGGTCTCTACTCCATCCAGGTCGGTGGTATCATCTCCTGCGAAGAGCGCGCTACGTAGCTGCTGTTGCTCGATGAAGCGCTGCAAAGCCTGACCTTTATTCAGGCCGGGTACGCGCAGCTCGACGGCCATCTTCCCTTCTGTGAGCAGGAGGCCGCTCGCCTGCGCTGGCTCCCTCAGCAGCTCCAGGATCTGCTGTCGTGCCTGGACAGGATCGGGGCAACGGCGATAGTGAATGGTCCCGCCGATACTTTTGTATTCGATCTGCGCACAGGGTAGCGCTGATGCCAGGTGCTGCTCTGCCAGCGCGAGCAACCGCTGCGCGGGGAGGCGGTAGGCTTCGGCCTCTGGAAGGAGCCTGATGGGATGGTGCTCCGGGAGGCCCTCGGCCCACTCTAAACCATGATTGCCGATGTACGTGATCTCGTCGACCCCTACCAGGGCCGCGGCACTGGTGATTCCTCTGCCCGTGACCACCGCCACGCTGGCATAGGGGCGCAGGCGTTCCAGCAGAGAGGCCACGCCTGGAAAGAGGCTGGCTGCTTCAGGCGTTGGTGCAATGGGGCTGAGCGTGCCGTCGATGTCGAAAGTCAATCCACAAGGACGAGTGAGTAGGACGTTGCGTAGTACGGCGGTCAGCATGGTGGCCTGATGCTCCTTTGTTTGAAGCTGCCTGTCACGGCGCATGCTCCCCTTGCCTCCTGGGGAAGAGTGCGCGCCTTGCATTCTATCATGCGGTGTTGCTGCACTGCGTCTCGCGTGGTACTATGTAAGAAAAGGAAAAGCATTGCAGATGCGGTTCCTTACTGCAGAGCTAGCCTCATAGCTCAGGCCAGGTAGCCAGGCTGCTTATTGCCCGCAAGCATGGTCCCCGCGCGAGGAGGAGAGAGAACGGAGAGATTAAGCGACCTGATCCCATAGCTGCCGGTCTCTGGGGCATGGTGGGCCTGGCTCCGCTCTGTCCTGAGCTGAGCAGACCTGGCTGGCCGATGATTCTGCCTCTGCGCGGAACAGTGATAGACTTCTTGATCTCATGAAGGGGGTTGGAGATGCCGCAGACCTGGCTGCAGTTTCTCAGCACTGTCGGCGGTATTATTCTCGTTGATCTTGCTTTGAGTGGCGATAATGCTCTGGTCATTGGTGCGGCCACTGTGGGCATCCCACGACAACGGCGCTGGGCAGCCCTGTCTCTCGGGGGCGGTCTGGCTATTTTCCTCCGTCTTACCTTCGCCGCTCTGGCTACCTGGCTCCTGCAGATCCCTTATCTCCAGGCCATTGGCGGTCTTGTCGTGCTCTCAATCGCCGTCCGTCTCTTTTTCAGTCGGGCGGAGGAAAAGGAGGAGCGTCAGGCTACGAACCTGGCCCGCTCAGCTCCGGTGAGCGAGACTTCGCGCGTCACTCAGCCACTAAATGAGGGACCGGCTAGCGTGCTGGGCAAGGCTCCCCATCTGCGGCGCCTGCTGGAGCGTCACCTCTCGCCAGAAAATACCAGCTTTGTGCTGGCCATGCTCACGATCGTGGTAGCCGACGTGACCATGAGCCTGGATAATGTGATTGCCATTGGCGCTATTGCCCAGGGACAGCTCCCGGTCCTCATTATCGGTCTCCTGACCAGCATTCTGCTCTTGCTTCTGGGCAGTGCGCTGATTGCTGAGGTGCTCAGCCGGCTCCCTGGCCTCACTCTGGTAGCCAGTTTTATCCTGGCCTGGGTGGCGGCCAATTTGGTTATTAACGATCCTGCCATCGGCTTCCTCCAGGACCATGAGCTGGCTGTCTATGGTGGAACATTCCTCTTCGTTGGGGTGATGGCGCTCATTGCCTATCTTCAGCAACGCCATCAGCGTTACCTGCATTCCTCCTCGCCCCCCTCTTCTCGCTAAGCTGGGTTGAGCCTGACTCGCTCTCGCCACCAGGATGTGAGTGAGAACACAAAAGAGACGACCTGCTCAAGCGCCTTCTTCCCCGCATTGGCCAGTCGGAAAATCATCGAGGAAAAAGAGACTTCGATCCCTCGTTGTTGCAGCTAATTGATAAAGGGTAATGTTCTGGTAAAGATTGCGAGAGAGAAAGAAAGCGATCAAAGGAGCAACGTGTCGCGTGGGGCAGGAGCAAAGAACAGAAGGGACTCCCCTACTTGGGGGAGTCCCTTGTCGTTGCAGCTCTGCTTGTTCTTGTCCCTGATGGGCAGGTTGCTGATCGCTGTAGCGCAGCTCAGCTCAGGATCATACCGCCCTCGGTGCTCTTCAAGCGAACCGGCCAGGCGGCGCCCTGTCCCGCTCCCGCAGGCTCTAAGGGGAGCTGGGTGGTACTGTCACCGAAGGCTGAGGGTGGGCCGTTGGTGACGGCGATGGCGATGGTGTTGGTGACGGCGATGGCGATGGTGTTGGTGACGGCGATGGCGATGGTGTTGGTGACGGCGTCGGCGATGGCGTTGGGACGGAGGTCGGTGAGCCAGTGCTGAGATTCACCACGTAGAGAATCACGCTCTGGCCGTTGGGCAACTCCTCGCCGCTCTTCGGCGAAGTGCGGTCAACGTAGTTGGCTGGCTTTGTGGGATCAGTGCCGTCGGACTGGACCGTAAAGGGAATGCCCTGGCTACGCAGAATGCGTTCCGCCCCAGCCAGCGTGTTGCCCACCAGTCCATCGGGAACAATGACCCGTGTCGGTCGCTCTTGCAAGTCGACCAGGATCGTCGAGCCACGTGGGGCCAGGGCAGGTGGCTGCGGCGACTGTCGAACCACGTAGCCCGAGGTCAGGCCGTTGTGGACCTGCAGCGTAAAGCCTGCATTGGTTGCGCGGGTCAGAGCCTGCTGGTAGGTGAGGCCGATCAGCGATGGAACAGGCACCTCGGGCGGGGCAGGAGTTGCCTGGGTAGAAAGGTGTAGAAAAGGCACGAATCCCAAAATAGAAGCCAGATAGATGCTGAAGCCGAGGAGCAGGACGGTGGCGATAAGGATAAGAGCAGTGATAATACCAGCTAAGCGTGAACTTCGCTCACCGGCGATCGCATCGCGCTGGAAAGGACGAGTGGTGCCTGACTGAACAAAGCCCCCATAGGGTGCAGGCCCGGGAGCGGGGGCTGCCTCGGGGGGGGCGTAAGGAGAAGCTGCCAATGCGCCGCCAGGGAGGGGGCGCTGATCGTAGCCAGGGGCAGCAGCTGCGGCAGGGGCCTCATTGACCAGACCATGCCCGACGCCGGAGGACGAGGGCCGGTAAGGGGAAGTGACCACGGTTGGTGCTGCAGCCACATCGACGACAGGCTCTGCGAGCTCGGTTTCGCCAAGGGCCTCCAGAGCGCGAGCCAGAGCACTGCCATCGCGATAGCGCATCTCTGGGATCTTTTCCAGGCAGCGCAGAATAATCTCCTCGAGGGCAGGAGGAATAGCCGGATTATAGTGGCTGGGGGGGATCGGTGGGTCCTGGATGTGCTGCATGGCCACAGCCACCGGGGTGTCGCCCTCGAACGGAGTGCGCCCGGTCAGCATCTCGTACATAACGATCCCGAGCGCGTAGACATCGGCGGCTGGGCTAACGATCTCGCCCTGAGCCTGTTCTGGTGCGTAGTATTGCACCGTACCGAGTGTCATTCCCGTTGTTGTGAGACGCTCGGCATTGATATCCTTGTAGACGCTGGCGATACCGAAATCGGTCAGCTTAATCGAGCCATCGCGCCCGACCAGGATATTCTGGGGCTTGACATCGCGGTGAACGATGCCGCGGCGATGGGCGGCGCCGAGGCCGAGAGCAACGTCGTGGGCGATAATCACCGCGCGCTCCACATCCAGCACGCCGCGGGAGCGCAAATAGCGGCGTAAGTCTGTGCCCTCGACCAGCTCCATCACGATATAATAGTTCCCATCGCTCTGCCCGTAGTCGTACACCTGGACAATATTAGGGTGCTGCAAGGCAGAGGCGGCCTTTGCCTCGCGCTGGAAGCGCGTGACAAACTTCGGGTCGGTACTGTAGACCTCGCGTAGCACCTTAATCGCCACAGGGCGATCCATGCGCAGGTCCCGCCCGCGGTAGATGGTTGCCATGCCCCCCCGACCGATGGGGTCTAATAGCTGGTATCGCTCGCCCAGAACTTCTGTTTGCATAGCTCTCCGCTTTGACCGTACAGCTTATCAGGAGGGGCCACAAGGGCCTTGGAGCCTGGCCGGGCCGGCCTTCCACCCCTCTCTCTCCTGCTTTGGCCTTGGCTACTCCTCGCTCTTCCTGCCAACCAGCCTGCTCGTTCCCTGTCCGCCTTCGCCTGTGGTCGCTTCTGTGCTCCTCTTCTCTGAGTCTGGCTGGCATGCTTCTGCTGGTCTGGCCCGCTGCTTCCACGCTCCAGCAAGCGCGCCCTCCGGATGGGACGAGGTACTCTTTCACAAACGCCCTGCTATGGACGATAAACGCAGGATACCCGGTAAACTACAGTTCGCTCCTTATTGTAGCGCATCCTATCTCCATTGGGAACAGTATTCCCCGGGCTACTGCGCAACACAGACAGACTGGCTTCCTCTTCTGGAATCACCTCAAGGATGGCGGTCTTGCTCCCGATACTGGCCCAGGTTCCACTGCTCGCCTTGCCTTGCCTCGCCTCGCCTCGCGCTTGCCCCTGGGACTGGGAACCGCCAGCTCTCAGATGCCTGCTGCTTGGGGAAAGCGAACGCGGGTATCGCCTACCCGCCGCGTAATACGCTGTTCGTCCATATGTTCCAGAAGGGGTAAGACGTACTTGCGCGTCGTTCCCAGCAGATCGCGCGCCTGAGCTACAGTAATGGTACCATGCTCTTGCAAATAGGATGTGATAAGTGCTACCGCTCTCTCATAGGCTTCGCGCAGAAAAAGGATGGTCCCATCCCCCATCTTCACTAGCTCACCACGCTCAAGCAGCGCATTCACTAGCTCCGCCCCGATCAGGGCTTCGGCCTCGCCGCGCGTTGGCGGCATAAATGGATTCTCACGGAAGGCTTGCAGTAAACGCTCGACCTGTCGCTGCTGCTCAGCGCTCAAGGTTGGTGTAAACTCGGGGAGGCGAAGCAGGCCCGCGCTGCCAGCTTCCGTGAGCAGGCCCTCGCTGCGCAGAGTTTCGAAAACCTCCAGTGCCAGGCGTGGTGGCAGGTGGAGGCGGGAGCGCCATTCCTCTTTCGACAGTCCGTTGCGCAAAGGAAACTGCGCATGGTAGTCGCGGACCAGGCGGAGGGCCGCCTCGCTGAGGGCCTGCCAGACACTCTGCGCGAACCAGTATGTTCCCACACGTCGCACTCGTCTCTGAGTTAACAACGTCTCCAGGGCCTGCCGCGTCACAGGCTGGGTGAGATTACTCAGGTGGGCCAGCTCGGCGGTTTCGTAGGCTGGCCACTGGAGATGCGTTGTGCCTGTCGCGCGGCGTCCTGGCTGTTCGAGATGGGTCAAGACGATGGCTTCGGGATTGCCCTGGGCCAGGGTTGCCAGGTGCTGCAGCACCTCACTGCGGCGTCGGCGGTGATAGCGTGGGTGAGCGTCGATGACCTCGCCGCCCCCGATCGTCAGGCTGGGTGAGGGAATGCGCACGATGAAGCGGTCGTGGCGTGCAACCACGGTCGGCTGCTGTAGACGTAGTTGAGCCCAGGCACTGTCACCGGGGGCCAGCTCGTCGCTCTCCAGCAGGCGCACAGTGGCCGGTACTACCTGGGAGCCGCAGTAGAAATCAACCAGGGCGTTGTGGCTCAGCGGGCGTGGAGCATCGGCCAGCAGGCGCAGGCGGACATCGATCAGGGTGGTCGACTGCAGCAGGCCCGGCAGGGTCACCACGTCGCCTCGCTCTATTTCCTGGTGTCCAATGCCGGCCAGATTGAGGGCCGTGCGTTCTCCGGGCTGGGCGACGGTAATAGCGTGCCGATGGCGCTGGAGGCCGCGAATCCGGGCCTTGAGGCCGCGTGGCAGAATCTCGACCTCTTGCCCTGACTGGAAGCAGCCATCGATGAGCGTCCCTGTGACAATGGTGCCGAAGCCAGCGAGGGTAAAAACGCGATCGACAGGGAGGCGGGGATGGCCCCGGTCGGGGCGCTCTGGCGCTCTCGCGGTTGCTTCTTGCAGGTAGCTAAGCAGGGTGGCTATCCCCTGGCCGCTGATGGCCGAGACGGGCACGATGGGAGCGCCCGCCAGACTGGTGGGCTGGAGCAGCGTGGCAATCTCCTCGCTGACCAGGGCCAGCCATTCCTCATCGACCAGGTCAGCCTTGGTCAAGGCCACCACGCCGCTGCGAACCTGCAGCAAATCGAGAATGGCCAGATGCTCGCGAGTCTGTGGCATCGCTCCCTCGTCGGCAGCCACTACCAGCAAGGCGACATCGATGCCTCCCACTCCGGCCAGCATGTTCTTGATGAAGCCCTCATGACCCGGAACATCGATGAGGCTGACTTCGCGCCCATTCGGCAAGGTCAGCCAGGCAAAGCCGAGATCGATCGTCATGCCGCGAACTTTCTCTTCGGTCAGACGATCTGGATCGATGCCTGTCAGGGCCTTGACGAGGGTTGATTTTCCGTGATCAATGTGCCCGGCTGTTCCTATACATGTCATAAGCGTCGTGTGCGATGAATTCGATCGGGACCCGACTGAGATGCTCGCCTTCGTCTTCTCAGTTTGGTGGTAGGCTGCTCTCTGCTTGGGCCGTGGCAGGAAGGAGAGCCTCTCTACAGTATACATCGTTGTCTGCCGACTGGCTATGGAGAACTGCCAGCAGGAATGGAGCGGCTTGGGGCGGGCTGAGATGATGAACGGGCTGGCCTTAGCCCGGTTGAGAAGACGGTCAGTCATCGCGAGAGGAGCTTGATTTTTGGTAGAGCATTGGCTACGCTAGCTGTGAGTGAAGGGACGGGCATGGTCCAGCCCGCCCTGCCTTGCCCTGCCCTGTAGCGCCCTGTTGTCTCGTTCAGCGTCAGAGGAGAAAGCACTATGACCATGACTCAATCATCCGCATCTGAAGGGGCCACAGCGCCTGTGGCCCGGCAATGGAGCTATGCCAGCGGTCCCAGCGATGTCCCGCTGCTGGGTCTGACCATCGGCGATCTCTTTGATCAGACAGTTGAGCGCTTCCCTGACCATCCTGCTCTGATTGCCCGCCATCAGGGTATCCGCCTCACCTATCGCCAGCTGCAGGCCGAGGTCAATCGTTGTGCCAGGGCCCTGATGCAGCTCGGCATTCAGAAGGGCGAGCGGGTCGGGATCTGGGCCCCTAACTGTGCTGAGTGGTGCATTACGCAGTTTGCGACGGCCAAGATTGGGGCCATTCTGGTCAATATCAATCCCGCCTATCGCCTGCATGAGGTCGAGTATGCTCTCTCTCAGTCGGGCTGTAAGGCCCTGATCACCGCTGCCGCCTTTAAGTCCTCCAACTACATCGAAATGCTGACCTCGCTGGCACCCGAGCTGGCAAGCTCTGCACCGGGCGAGCTGCACGCCGCGCGTTTGCCCGAGCTGCGCCTGATTGTCCAGCTCGGCGAACAGGCGGTGCCCGGTATGCTGCGCTGGAGCGAGCTGCTGGCCCAGGCTGAGGCTGTCAGCGATGAGGCATTAAGGGCAAGACAAAGAGAGCAAGAATTTGATGATGCGATCAATATTCAGTATACTAGCGGCACAACCGGGTATCCCAAAGGGGCGACGCTGAGCCACCACAACATTCTCAATAATGGTTATTTCGTGGCTCGCCTGCAGGGCTTCACCCACGAGGATCGGCTGTGTATTCCGGTGCCTCTCTACCACTGCTTCGGGATGGTGATGGGCAATCTGGGTTGTGTGACGCACGGGGCGACGATGGTTTACCCGGCGGAGAGCTTTGAGCCGCGAGCCGTGCTGGAGGCGGTCCAGGAAGAGCGCTGTACAGCCCTCTATGGGGTGCCGACCATGTTCATCGCCGAGCTGGAGCACCCCGACTTTGAGCAGTTCGATCTGAGCAGCCTGCGCACGGGCGTGATGGCTGGTTCTCCCTGTCCGGTGGAAGTGATGCGCAAGGTCATCGAGAAGATGCATATGAAGCAGGTGGAGATCTGCTACGGGATGACGGAGACGTCGCCCGTCTCGACCCAGACCAGGCTTGATGACCCTCTGGAGAAGCGCGTGAGCACAGTGGGGCAGGTGCATCCGCATCTGGAGATCAAGATTGTCGATCCGACGAGCGGTAAGGTGGTAGCTGTAGGCCAGCCGGGCGAGCTATGTACGCGCGGCTATAGCGTGATGCTGGGGTATTGGAGTAATCCCGAGGCCACGGCTCAGGCCATCGATCGGGCGCGCTGGATGCACACCGGCGATCTGGCGGTCATGGATGCCGACGGGTACATCAACATCGTGGGGCGCATCAAGGATATGATCATTCGGGGCGGTGAGAATGTCTATCCACGTGAGATTGAGGAGTTCCTTTATACGCATCCCAAGATCAGTGATGTCCAGGTGATCGGGGTTCCAGATGCGAAGTATGGCGAGGAGATCATGGCCTGGATCAAGCTCAAGCCGGGCGAGCAGGCCACGCCGGAGGAGATCCGTGCCTTCTGTCAGGGGCAGATCGCCCATTACAAGATCCCGCGCTATATCAAGTTCGTCGATGGTTTCCCCATGACGGTGACGGGCAAGATCCAGAAGTTTGTCATGCGCGAGCAGGCTATTCAGGAGCTGGGCTTGCAGGAGGCTGCTCGTATCCAGACGGCCTAGACCTGGCCTTGCCTGTGAGCCGAGGGGATGGGCGCGGACCTGCGGCCAATGCCCACCGACCCGACCGCGTTAACATGGCGCCAGCGGGGCTGCTCCCTGCCCCCTGGCGTTTATTTGGCGGGCCGATTCTCTGTGATGCTCTGCGCCTGGCTAGCGAGCAGCCAGGTGCACAATCTCGACCAGGGCTTTGAGGAGGCAGGCATTAGGCTGGAGCGGAACCCAGGTGTGATACCAGTCCGAGGTCCGTCCCTCGCGCCGAATGACGATGCGCTCTGGCCCAATCTCGATCTTTTCGACCTGGCTCCAGGGCAAGAAATCCCCTTTGTTCAACAGGCCGTCTCGGCTGACGTATAGCGGATCAAAGTTTAAAATCTCGCCCCGTTGATAGCCTTCCAGAAGGGCAGGAAGGTGGGTGGCGACAAAATAACTCTCGATGGTATCGCAGATGCGCGCCCGTTCATGCTCACTCAGTTTATGAAAGGTGGAGATCTCGAAGCCTCTGCCTTGCTTGTCCCTGATCTTGATCGTATCGATGTCCTGTACTCCTGCGGATTGAGTATCGCTGCTGTTCTCGTAGGTGCCTCGCCAGAGCGTCTTGATCTCCTTCCAGGGAAAGATCTGCTGGTTGAGGGGGCTGGTGTGTATAAAGCCGTTGCTGAAGAGATCAAGGCGGCTGCGGGAAGTATCGAATGTCCAGAAAGCCCAGAGGACGAGCAGTCCAAGGGTTATACCCAGTGTGATCAGAGCGCCAAGGGCAAGCGGGCTGCCGACGAAGATCAGCTCCATGAAAAGCAAAGCAAGGAGGAGAAAGAGGCAGCCCCAGGTCTTCTGGGGCAGTCTATAGCTAAAGAGCCAGTCGCCAAGCCCCCTGGCCTCTGCCTGTCTCAGGATAGAAGCAGGAACTGGCTGCCAGGGTGAGCATTCTTGCTGCATAGAGGACCCACCTTCGTTCACGAGAGGACTCTTAGCTGCGGCGACCTTCCCGCCTCGGCCAAGAACCTGCACGTTGCAAGACCTGTTCACTGAGAAATTACCATGAGGGCTAAGCAAGAGGCAAGGGTATTTGCTGTTGTTCGCTCCTTTATCTGGTCGCCAGCGCACCGCCGCCGGCAGGGATCTCGATGGCAGTCGATCCGGTAGAGCTGCTATTGCGCCTGGCTGGTTGTAATGATCCGTCGGTAGAGCATGCAGTTATTGCTCTTCTCATTCTCCATCCCGAGCTGGCTTCCGCCGCGCAAGAGGCCCCTCCGACGCGGTGAGGGCCAGGTCCGTAAAGAAATCGAAGCTCTTGCCTGAGCGCCTACGGCAACGCTACCGGGCTTTTCGCCCCCTGCTGTAAAGCGATTAGAACCATCGACCGAGCCACGGCTTCTCTTGTAGCGTCTTCTGCACTTCCTGAATATAGTGGATGGCGCCACTGTCATACCACTGGCCACTGAACCAGGAGCCCAGGCAGCCCCAGATATCGCCGGCGTGATAGCGTGGGTAGCCCGCGCTGGGCGTCGCGGCCTGCAATTGAGTTGCCAGGCCCTCATAGCACATGCGCATCATCCCGTAGACGTAGTCGGCATTGAAGGCCGTATCATCGCGCATCATCGGCCACTCGTGGCTGAAATAGCGATAAGTGATTTGCAGCAGACCATAAAAGGAAGGGCAAGATGAGCCGCTCCAGGTGCCTGGCGGACAATAGCGGCTCTCGGTGGTCTTGCCTGCTGCCGTGCTCTGGTGCCACCACGACTCGACCGCTGCTTGAGCGCGCACCAGATCGGCGTTGACTCCCCACTTGCAGGCCACCCACTGGATAATCTCATCAGTGGTCCCGGTAAAGTTGCCGCTAATGCGTGCACTATAGCGGTTGGCCAGGGGATTCTGCGTATAGGTAGGGTAGAACTGATCGATCGCAGCGAGCTGCTGAGCTGTGGGCACGCGGTGATTGGCGGCAGTATTGTCTGGGCGCGGCTCCCATGAGCTATAGTGGATGCTGGCGGCGCACTGCTGATCAGAAGGAAGAGCAGCCCCCGCAGCGCTGACCAGGCCCTGTACAGCGGGTGCCGTCGCCGCCGGGCTGACGGTCGCCGTGCTGGGGAGCGGCGAGGGGGTCGGCAGCGCTGCCGGCTGAAAGGTCATGGCCCCAACAGTGGGGGTCAGAGGCCGTAAGCCCGGGCCAGCCGACGGGCTGACAGGCTGCTGTGTTCCTCCGCAGGAGCTGAGCAGCACGGCACTCATAAGCAACGCTGCCCTACCCGCCTGCTGTGATCGTTGCCACGCTCGCCGAAGCAGGCCGCCAACCGCCAGCCGTAAGGTCCAGCCTGGAGCACAGCGCATCCTCATGATCAGCTCTCGGTCGTACCTGTATCACTCTATGTCATTTAATCTATCTATAGAACGAAGCAAGACCGAGATCTTCACTGGAGGCAACCAGGCTGTCCCTTTTCCGCCTCGCCTTGCAGATTTTTCGTGGGTAATCCCTGCAGTGGAGGCGTGGCGCTCAATCGACCCGGGGCACGCGCGCCAGAATCTCCGACACCACCTCATAATTAATCGTGCCCAAGCGTTCGGCCACCTGCTCCGCTGTCAGCGTTGCCTCGCCCTGGCGCCCGATCAGCACCACCTCATCGCCCACGCGCACCCCGGGGATATCCGTGACATCGATCATGCACTGATCCATACAGACCCGGCCCACGATAGGGGCTTCCCGGCCATGAATCAGCACCGAACCCCAGGTACGGGGAGCGCGTCGGAAGCCATCGGCGTAGCCGACCGGCAGGACTGCAATGCGCGTCGGGCGTGTTGTCACATAGGTACAGCCATAGCCGATGCACTCGCCCTCTGGAACGAGCTTCACCTGAGCCACCTGTGTCTTAAAAGAGAGTGCTGGCCGAAATCCCGGAGGCAGCCGGACCTCTGGCGAGGGATCGAGACCATAGAGGGCGATCCCGGGCCGTACCATATCGAAATGTGCCTCTGGCACTGTCAGCGTTGCGGCGCTATTGGCGGCATGGGCCAGCGGCGGGCGCAGCCCTTCGGCCTCCAGAGCCTGCAGCACCTGCTGAAAGCGTGTCAGCTGTCTGCGGGTATAGGACTGATCGCGAGCATCGGCCATCGCGAAATGGGTAAAGATCCCCTCCAGCTCCAAACCTGGCAGGCGGGTGATCTCACGTGCCAGCCCCACAATGGCCTCGATCTCCTCAGCGCGGATGCCCAGGCGTCCCATGCCTGTATCCACCTTCAGGTGAACCTTCACCGTACGCTGCAGGGCCTGGGCAGCGCGTGAGAGCGCCTGTGCGGCTTCGCTCGAATAGAGCGTAATCGTCAGGTCCAGGCGGATCGCCTCGCGCATCTGCCAGTGAGGCACGTAGCCAAAGACCAGGATCGGGGCAGTAATACCCGCTTCGCGCAAGGGAGTAGCCTCGCTAACCGTGGCCACGCCCAGTCTGCTGGCCCCATTCAGCAGCACCGTGCGAGCAACCTTCAAGGCCCCATGTCCATAGGCATCGGCCTTCAGACTGGCCAGCACCTGCACGCCAGGTCCTACCAGTTCCTTGATGCGCCGCGTATTATTGGCGATGGCGCTCAGATCGATCTCCAACCAGGTTGGTCGCTCCGGGCGCATGCGCACAATCTGCTTCCAGCCTGGTGTCTGGCGCACCAGGCGATCGGGGGCCTGGGCAGGATCTGCCAGCAAGCGCTCCGTCACGCGCTCCATGCGGGCCTCCTCGGAGCCTTTGATGAGCACCACATCGCGAGGCTCCCCTTCTGCTGGCTGCTCGGCCTCTTCCAATAGAGCGAGCACGGCCCGTGCTGCATCCTCATGGGTTGAGGTCTGGACGATGCGCTCAGCGGGCAGGCCGGCCTCGCGTGCCGCCTCAGCGATCAGCGCCGCTCGTTCGCCGCGGGTCACCAGATAGTCGACCTGACCTGCAGCCGCCTGGCCGACGAGGGCGTGGCCTTCCTCTTCGAAGCTTCCCAGATTAAGCATATCGCCCAGCACGGCGATGCGTCGTCTCGCCGGCAAGCGTGCCAGCGTCTCCAGTCCTGCCAGCATTGAAGCCGGTGCTGCATTGTGCGTATCATCCAGCAGCCAGGTCCGTCGCAGGCCGGGCAGAGGATTCAGGCGACCTGACAACGGAGCAAATTCCGCCAGGGCCTCGCTCACCTGCTCAGCGGGCAACCCGCACAAGCGGCCCACGGTCCAGGCGGCCAGCATAGTTGTCACAAAATGCGCGCCGAGCAAGCGCGTTCTGAGCGCCGGCCCACGGCCTGGCCAGCGGGCTTCTGTCCCCTGCCAGGAGACGAGCACCTGCTCCAGAGCCGCGGCGGTAAAAGCCTGGAGCTGGCGATCCTCACCCCGTCGCAGCAGGCGGCGAATCAGCTCATCGTCCCCGTTGACCACCAGCGTGCCCTCGGCGGGCAGATAAGTCGCCAGGCTGATCAACTCCGCGGCCAGGCGCTCCAGGCTCCCGAAATACTGCAACTGGGTCGGGCTAATATTAGTCAGCACCCCGATGCGAGGTTGGGCGATGCGGCAGAGATCGCCGATCTCACCTGGATGGTCGCAGCCCAACTCGACGACTGCATACTCATGGTGCTCCTCCAGGCGTCCCAGCGAGAGGGGCAGGCCCAGCAAATCATTATAATTCTGCCAGCTCCTGAAGGTGGCAAAATAGCGCTCAAGCACATGGGCGATAGCTTCCTTCGTCGTCGTTTTCCCGGTGCTCCCTGTGACCGCGATTACTGTAGGCTGCCAGCGGGCCAGGATGGCCCGCCCATAGGCTTGCAGCGCCTGACGTGTATCTGCAACCACCACCACTGCTGCGCCACTCTCCTGCATAGTGGTGCGCTGCTCCTCGGAGAGCGCGTTGAAGTAGCGGCCCTCGATCAGCAGGCCCCCAGCTCCGTGGCGCAGGGCATCTTGCCAGTAATCGTGTCCATCGCCGCGCTCGCCGCGGACAGCCACAAACAGCTCGCCGGGTAGCAATTGACGTGTATCGTGGTTGAAAGCTGGAAACTGCTGTTGACGTCCAGAAAAAGCTAACCTCCCTCCAGTCGCCTCCAGAAGGTGATCCAGCAAGATCATACAGCCGACCTCTCCTCTCAGGCTCACGCAGCGCCATAAACTTAGCGGGCCAGCACGTAGTACATCGCGCCCACCTGTTTTATCATACCCTTTAGCTCCAGGGTCAGCAACGTCGCGGCCACGCTTGGCGCGGGCAATCCTGACGAGCGAATCAGCTCATCGATATGGCGAGGCTCATGGTTCAGCAAGGCCAGCAATTGGCGTTCGAGCGGGTCTTCCGGCAGCGTCTGTTGCAGCTCCAGGCACTGTGAAACCGTAAACAGGTTGAGCGTATCCAGGATATCCTGCACACCGATAATCAAATGGGCTCCATCCTGGATTAAGCGATTGACTCCCTCACTCCCGCGGGAAAACATATTGCCGGGGACAGCAAAGACATCGCGGCCAGCCTCCAGCGCATGACGGGCCGTGATCAGCGCGCCGCTCTTCTGGGGAGCCTCGGTCACCAGCACGCCCAGCGCCAGGCCGGCGATAATGCGGTTGCGGGCAGGAAAATTGCCGCTATCAGGATAGACGCCGGGAGGATACTCGCTTAGCAAGGCCCCCTGACCTGAGCTGACGATGCGGCGCGCCAGATTGACATTCGACCCTGGATAGAGGACATCCAGACCGCAGGCCAGGACCGCGATCGTGCGTCCCCCAGCCGTCAGAGCCGCCAGGTGAGCTGCTGTATCGACGCCGACCGCCAGACCACTGACAATCGTCACCCTGTGGCGGGCCAACTCCGTTGCCAGATGCTCTGTGACCAGCTTGCCATAGGCGCTCATGCGGCGGGTTCCCACAATAGCCAGAGCACAGCGATCATTGGGGCTGAGCTGACCCCGCACGTAGAGTACGGGAGGCGCATCGCTCAGACGCCGCAAGGCTGGCGGATAGAGCTGATCTCTGAGTGTCAGCGCCTCAATATCCAGACGCTGCAAACGAGCAAGCTCCTCCTCGGGAGCAATCGACGTGCGCTGTCGGAGCAAGCTTTCCACAAGACGGGTGTGGAGACCGGCGTAGAGCAGCTCTGCGCGCCCAGCGTTCCAGGCGGCAGCCAGGTCACCGTGGAAGAAAGTCAGAAGCTTCTTGAAGCTGGCTGGCCCAATCCCACGGATGCGACTAAAAGCTACCCAGTACGAGCGTTCTTCCTCAGAAAGAGGATCGCAGGGAGACTCGTCAGAAGAGGTGGAGGTGCTTGCTTGCGCCGATGCCGGAGCTGGGAGAGCAGTGATGTCATCCATTGGATCGCTCATTATGCACGTCCTTTCCACATCACACACAACTCATCTTTCTATGGGGAGGTCCCCCCTCTACTAGCCCCATCCTGATTATTTGGTCAGCTCGCTCTCTTGCTAGAGAGAAAGCAGCGATTGTGCGAAGATTGACCAGCGCTGCTGGTCGCCAGCATCTCGAAGCTGGCGATGCAGCAAGACAGCATCCGTCAGAGAACTGGACAGCAGGCTAGCAGGCTCGCTCCTGCTCCAACCTGCTGTCGGGCTTCCTCAGTGTTCCGAACCGGGGGACCACGGTCCCTGGCCCTCTGATTCAGGTTCCTGGGATGGTGGAGACAGCGGCCCTTCCTCCTTGCCTGGCAGGCCGAAGGGCCGATCACGATCGAAGTACGAAAACCCGCTGGCAGTCCCGGGCGCTGATGGTCCAGGCCAACCGCCCTGGGGTCCAGGCGAGGGAGGAACCCCAAAGGGAGGGGGACCCTGCCAATCTCTGCGACTGACCGCCAGAATCTGCTCTGCCGCCTCTACCGCTGCCAGCGCCTGAAGACGCTGATTGCGGACCGACACCAGAAGCAGCGCTGTCCCTAGCAGAGCGGTTAGCATCAGCAAAGCTCCCAACCCCGCCAGGGCTATGTCACGATTATCACTTGTGGCAGGCACCGGCAATTGAGAGCGGGCCGTGGTGACGGGCTGCGCGACCGGTGTCTGCATCTCTGCAGGGGAGAGCGTTGGAGGCTGATGGAGAGCCAAATGCCATTGATTCTCCAGATGCGCCTGGTCCTCGCCGATTGCTGCCTGGAGCGACTCATCGAAGGTCTGCTTGCCGCTGCCGAGCAGCTGAAAGAGATGCTGCAGTGTCGGCTTGCCAAAGGTACGATACATATAATCGACCAGATTCCAGCTCTCTGCGTAAGCCAGATAGGCGGAATCGCTGTCGCTTGGGAAGCGCTCCATGAGCCGGGACAACGGGAGCAGCGAATGGCTGCGCAAGGCCTCATTGAGGCGATCGGTCATTTCTGGCTCGTGATAGAGCTGGCAATAGACGGCCAGGCCCTCATCGAACCAGAGAGGGACATCTGTATGAGCAGAGACCGTCTGATGCAGCAGCAGATGGGTCATCTCGTGAGGCATATCGCGAGCCAGTGTCTCATCTGTGAGGCTACTCACCATAAAGAAAGCCTCGTTGAGGGGAGGGAAAGCCTCGCCGCCTACCCATTCGAGCGTATCGGGAGGGAGGGCACTGCGGAAAGCGTTCTCGCTGCTGTAGACCCAGAGGTCAAAGGTCTGGTGATAATTCAGGCCGGTCACCTCTACCAGGTGCTGCTCATCGGTCGTAGCGCGTGTGAGCAAAGCCTGGCCGAACCCTGGAGTCTCGCTATACCAGTGAAGATGCATATATCCCTGAGTGGCGCTTTTCCAAGAGAAACGAGTATCAGTTACAATAAAACTGGTATATTTATTTGAATGGACGTTTCCCAAAGAATCGCTAAGTTCCCAATAGTAGGTGATTGTTGCTCCTGGCATTACATAATTGTCGCCGCTGGTATTCATGCGCCAGTGAAGGGTGATCGTTTTTGCCGCGTTCACAGCGACCCGATTAGTATTATCGACGTCGAGCAGAGGGATGGAGACATGGATATAGGCGGAGACGATAGGAGCCAGGCTATCGGAGGCGCTCATCTGGAAATCGATATAATCAGGAAAATGGACGTTTTGGGATTGGGCCATGACCGAGATTGGGTCGGCGGCTCGCTCGGCCAGGGCTGGGGGGGCCAGTCCCCCTGTGATAAGCAGCCAGGCAACAGCAAGAGAAGAAAGAACTCTGACAAGCAACGGCAAGCGAGCATAGAGCACAAGCATGTGGATATTGCTCCTTTGCAAGAGAACGGCCCAGGCTTCTATTGTCCCATGTATTGTACATGATTTATCTGGAGATGTGAAGCTATGAGTTGGTACAACTGGGAGCGTGCATCAGGGTCTGGGGGGTGAGCGGGACCTGGGCAAGAGAGTAATGGGTGTGAAGGTGGGGGGATGGGAAGGGATGGCCTGAAAGGGGGATAACTGTAGGCAATTATCTTACCGTGTGCTATTGTGTCTACGTCCGATGGATTGTCGAGCAAAGCAAGCAAGTATTATGTCTGGTATTCAAGAGAAGAGGAAGGAGAGCAGAGCTGCAGGCTTGCCATGCTGGTTGGAGCCTGTGGGGGGTGGGCCTCTCTCCCTGGACCAGCGTCCTGGTGTATTGACAGCCGGGCGGTGGTATACAAGGAGTCTTACTGAGGGGATTGTGAACCGATGAGCAACAGTCAGTGGAAGCAGCCGTTCAAGCATCCAGAAGGGTCGAGCTATAACGGTCATCAGCAAGAACGAGCATCGGGGAGCCTCTTACGCCGCTATGGTGAGCAGCCTGCCGGGGGAGCGTCGGCCCTGCCATCGCAGCCGGCAGGGCCGGGGCTGAACGCGGCGCCAGGGCAGCAGGCGGGCTATCCAACCGTACCGCAGGGGACGGGGAGAGCGCCGACGCCCTTGCCGCTGCAGGCGGGTCCGAGCAATCAGGAGGGTCAACCGCGGCGCACCGGCCTGCTTTCGGGGCGTTACAATAATTGGGTCTCCAACGTCTCTCACGTCGTTCGTCGTTGGTCTGGCAAAGTCGTAGCCGTAGCCGGCAACATGGGCCTTGGCTCCCCTTCCCAGGCAGCGCGTCCCTTGACTTCCTCCCAGGTCCTGCGTTCTCCAGCCCTGCCTACAGGCCCCGGTACTGGCCTGGGGGAGAGGCCGGCGGCCTCCTCGTCCCAGCCAGGCGTCTCCCAGAAAGGCCAGCCCTGGCGTCGCTCGCGTACTCTACGCATTTCCATGCTCAGACGGAGGCGCCGTCAGCGTCTCAAGAGCCAGCAGTTTGGCCCGCGGCGAGTAGTGACTGTCATGGCCTCGGTCCTGGCCGTGCTCGTCTTGATCTTTCTCTCAACAGGTGGAGCATCGGCCTATGCTTATTATCAAGAACAGTACCCGCGCGTGCAACAGCTGGCGAGTCAGCATGTCAGCCAGACCTCACGCATCTATGATCGCAACATGAACCTGCTGTATCAGGCCTATGACACGGAGAGCCAGTACGCCGGGCGGCGGACTCCAGTGGCCTATAAGGATATCCCGATGGTCATGCAGCAGGCAATGGTTGCCGCTGAGGACCCAACCTTCTGGCAGAACGCGGGGTTTGACCCCCAGGGTATCCTGCGCGCTTTCGTCGAGCATAACGGTGGTGGCAGTGGCTTGACGCAGCAGCTCATCAAGAACCTGACGCACGATGATCAATATTCCTATTCGCGCAAGATCACTGAGGCGGCTCTCGCTATTGCCCTGACCCAGCAGTATCCCAAGTGGAAAATCCTGGAGATGTACTTTAATGTGGCGCCCTTTGGGGCCCAGGAGCTGGGCATCGAGGCAGCAGTCGAAGACTATTTTGATCTCAAGCCGCATTGCGATGTCCACTTCAACTGTATTCCTGGTATCAGGTATCTCGATGTTGACTTGAAAACGGGCAAACACGATCCGCTTTTGGGTCTGGCGCGCGCCTCCTTCCTGGCGGGCCTCCCCCAGAACCCGGACTACTACGATCCCTCGCTGGAGCACGTCATCCCGGGCAACATTGAGCGCGCTCTCAACCGTCAGAAGTACGTGCTCAACCAGATGATCAAGCTCGGCATGGTCGTGGATGGCGTGGGGCAGGTCACTCCCGAGGTCGCGGCCAAGGTTGAGGCCATCTCGGCCCAGTTCAAGTTCCACCCCTACGTTAACACTATTCGGGCGCCTCACTTTGTTTTCTGGGTCATTACCCAGATTGAGGACGCTCTCGGCCACGGGGATATGCAGGCCGGGAAGGTGGCTTTTCTGACTGGTGGCTTCAATATTCGGACG
Organism: Thermogemmatispora onikobensis; assembly: GCF_001748285.1. Lineage (NCBI taxonomy): Bacteria > Bacillati > Chloroflexota > Ktedonobacteria > Thermogemmatisporales > Thermogemmatisporaceae > Thermogemmatispora > Thermogemmatispora onikobensis. The sequence goes on from NZ_BDGT01000040.1 coordinate 39,678, forward strand.
ACAGTCGATGTCAATCTAGAGACCTTTGTCGAGAAGGCGATAGATCGCCACCTGAATCAGCCCGAGTGTCGCTATTTTGCCAGCTATACCGGCTGCGGTCCCTTAAGCACCATTAACAACGTCAACGATGCCGCTGTGGTCGTCATGGATGCCAAAACCGGCGAGATCCTGGCGATGGATGGTAGCTCTAACTGGAATTCCAACAAGCCTCAGATCAAGGGCCAGGTCAACGCAGCCCTCTCGCCGCGCCAGCCAGGTTCATCCTTCAAGCCCATTGTCTACGCGACCGCTTTCCAGATGGGCTGGTATCCAGGCATTGTGCTACCGGATATCAAGACCTACTTCCCCTATACTTTGAATAACGATTTGTTGGATCTACTCAAAAATACCTATCAACCAACCGATTATGGTAATACCTACCATAATTGGAATTCGACCATCCGCGAGGCTCTACAAAACTCCCTTAACGTACCGGCTGTCAAAGCGATAGAGTTCACTGGTATACAGAACGTGATCACGATGGCTGAGCGTATGGGCATTACCGCCATCCGCGATTACGATCTGCCAGCCTGCCGTCAGAGTAAAAATAACCCGAAGCTCACCTACCAGGATTGTTTCTTCCCAAGCCTGGCCCTGGGCACTGCCGAGGTGCCGCTCTTGCAGATGACGGGGGCCTATCAGGTCTTTGCCGATGGGGGCATGCGTGTCCCACCCCAGGGTGTGCTCGACATCTGGGATAACTACGGTCACCATCTGTATCACTATGATACCAGTCATCCCCCGGCCACACGTGTGCTCAGCCCACAGGTCGCTTATCTGATGACCAGCGTCCTTTCAGATGAGGCTTCCCGCTCCAAGGAATTCGGTGGCGACCATACGCTATCGATGTGGGACTGGCGCCTGCCCAATGGTCAGGTGCCCGATGTGGCAGCCAAGACCGGCACGACCGATAATTTCAAAGATAACTGGACCATTGGCTATACGCCCGATGTGGTGGTGGGGGTCTGGGCCGGCAATGCCAATAACGAGCCGTTCCGCGGCAACGTGATCGGTATTACGGGAGCGGCCCCAATCTGGCATAGTGTGATCGAGCGAACGATGGGCGCCTGCAACGCGGATGGCGCTGATATCCCCTGCGGCTCCTATAAGTCGCCCTATCATGACTACTTCTTCACAGCCCCATCGGGTGTGAAAAAGGTGTGCGTCAATTCGGTGAATGGTCTGCAGGGCAGCGGTTACTGCGATGTTATGCTTGAGGGAGAGGAGCCGCAGCAGACTGGTCTACTGGCGACCAATTCCAATTCATCGTCAACGGGAACGGGTGATACCAACGGAATGAATCAGGGCAATGGCGGCGACACTGCTGCCACGCCAACAGCCACGGCAACAACCAATAATGGGGCCTCACCCACAGCCACACCGTGACTCTGAGTCCGATCCGGCTGGCGGGGAGGAGCTGGTGGCAAGGGTGAGGAACGGAGCGTGTTGCAGTGGCCTCTGTGGAGGCAGAAAAAAGGGCAGGTCCACCTCTCGCTGACATGCGCCAACCGACAAGGCGTGTCGCAGGAGGTAGACCTGCCCACTGTTTGCGACGCTACGGCCAAACCATCCACATACCCGGCTTCCGTTGCTCTCCTCGCTCCGGTCTGGACCAGAACGATCCGACCTTTCCAGCTAGCGGACTCAGCCAGACCGGGGCAGGGATGAGCTCAGGCCAGCGAGAAGCCTTTATTGATTGACGCAGACCTGGCGCGAGAGAGAACCCCAGATCGCCAGGCTCGCGCAGGCTGTGGTCAGGAAGTTCCCATCAACCATGTTGGTCCAGGCAGGGAAAGCCTTGCCCGTATAGTAGCTGGTGCAGTTCTCTGGATAGCACTGGCGTTCAGAGCTGCCGACTGTTGAGATGCGGATCGAGATGGCATAAGGAGCGTTGAGCCAGACGACAGCCCAGTTAGCCTGACAGAGAGTTGAGTAGTAATTATAGAGCTGGCCGATCCAGGTCCCCCCTCCCTGGGGGCCGCCGGTCCAGATATCGACCGCTGTGAGCGTAACGCTATTATTGGCGCTGCTTTTGCCACAGGTTGTCGTGTAAGGATCATCTCCGTAACATTCGGCCCCCTGGCAGGGTGGTGGGTAGTAGTGGGGCTGAACGCTCTGATTGCTGCTGGTACGAGCCTGAGCGTGTGCAGCAGGCGAAGCAAGCAGTGCGGGGAAAAGGATTGCCAGGACGACCAGTAGGAAAGAGAGGGGAATGATTAAGCGACGTTGGAGAAATAGCACTGTGAGAACCTCCCCAATCTTGCTTCATATGAGATTCACTCGGAGAGATCACCTTTCAAGTGATCTCTTTGATACTTTAGTATATACATGCTAATTTGTCAATATTGGTTTCGAGAGGCTCATCGCTATCTTCCAGTATGTGAGGTGGGAGTGGGAGGGATGTCAGGGTTGCCGGTCACCTCCCCTTGACAATCCGTTCTGCCGAGTGCTATGCTGTACTTGCAGTCTCATTATGAGACTGCTAGCACTTATTTTGGCCTCATTGATGCCTGAGCAACCCGGCGGAGAGTGGAGGGCCGGGGGCTGGCTAGAGCCAGAGATAGGGGCCTGTGAGCCGATGTCGATCCCGCTGAGTCCACGCAAACAAGAGATCCTGCGAGCACTGGTTGAGGAATACATCCACACGGGGATGCCAGTGGCTTCTGAGACGCTCGTACGCAAGTATGGCCTCAGATATAGCTCGGCCACGGTGCGGCACGAGCTGGCGGGCTTAGAGGAGGCAAAGCTGATCTATCAGCCGCATACTTCGGCGGGGCGAGTGCCGACCAACCAGGGCTATCGCTATTTCGTCGAGCATCTGATGGAAGAGTCGGCGCTCTCTCTAGAGGAGCAGCGGCTGATCCGGCATCAGTTCTATCAGGTGCAGGATCAGCTCGACCAGTGGGTGCGCCTGACGGCCTCGGTCATGGCGCGGATGCTGCACAGTGCTGCGGTGATGACACCGCCGCGGGCCAGTGTGGGACAACTCAAGCATTTTGAGGTCCTCTCGGTCTCCGATTACTCGGCCCATCTGGTCCTGGTAATGAGCGATGGCACAGTGAGGCAGCGGCGCCTATTGCTGGAGACGCCTTACAAGCAAGAGGATCTAAGCGCCATCTCGACGCGCCTGAATAAGCTCTTCCAGGGGAAGAATGCCGCCGAAGTCATGGCGATCTTAGGGAGGCGGGGCTTCTCGCCGGTGGAGCAGCTAATCGGCACGGCGATCGCCCAACTACTTGAGCAACACAGCCGTCTTGTTAGTGATCTCTTCTATCGTGAAGGTGTCCTCAACATTCTAGAGCCGCCTGATGGGCGAAGCCGGGCTGGCGACGAGGAGCGGCGTGAGCGTAGCCATCGTGCACTGGAAGAGGAGCGGCGTGAGCGTGTCAACAAAGTGATCAAGGTGCTGGAAGAGAAGAGCTTTTTACCAGCCCTGGCCTCACATGTGCGCGAGTCCGATGGGGTTCAGGTGATCATCGGTGGAGAAGACGAGTGGGATGAGATGAAGGATGTCAGCCTCGTTGTTGCTCGCTATGGGCGCGAGGATAAGCTGAGCGGCCTCTTGGGAGTGATCGGCCCCACGCCCATGCAATACGGGCGGGCCGTGGCGGTTGTCCGCTATATGGTTGAGGTGATGAACGATCTGCTGGAGGAGGGCTATGGCCTCTGAGCGGGCGGCTGAGCTGCGGTATAGTGTATAGATCAACCCCACCTGGGCGGGTGGCTGACGAGCAGACAAGCGAGATGAGGCGCTGCTGCGGTGGACATGGGGTGATGGTGGGGTGGTTGGAGGGCTGGGGAGGTGAGGGAAGGGGGTGGCCAGCGGTCATCTTCACTGGGTTCCCTTCTACCGCGTGCACGCTGGTGCTCTCCTGGCTCTGACGGGTGCGGGTTGAGGCTGGGCCCAACAGTCAGGCTGTCAGTGTAGGTAAGCAGACCGAGTGATAGAGCTAGAACGGACAGGCGGCTCCTTGCGATCATCCTGCTGTTCTCTCCCCCGGCCAGCGCAGAAAATCTTGCGAGATTGTAGGAGGCAACTGTGCCACGAGTTATTGGCATTGATCTTGGGACGACGAACTCTTGCGTTGCTGTTATGGAAGGCGGCGAGCCGGTAGTGATTCCCAACGCCGAGGGCTCGCGCACGACACCGTCCGTCTTTGCGGTGACGAAGAACGGCGAGCGGCTTGTCGGTGAAATGGCGAAGCGGCAGGCCATTACGAATCCCGAGAACACCATTTATTCCATCAAGCGCTTCATGGGGCGCAAATACGACGATCCCGAGGTCGTGCGAGATCGCAGCCTCGTTCCCTATAAAGTGATCCGTGCCAGCAACGGCGACGCCTGGGTCGAGATCCAGGGGCGTCAGTACAGCCCGCCTGAGATCTCGGCCATGATCCTTCAGAAGCTCAAAGCCGACGCCGAAGCCTATCTGGGCGAGCGCGTGACTCAAGCGGTCATCACAGTGCCAGCCTACTTCAACGATGCTCAGCGCCAGGCGACGCGCGACGCAGGCCGGATCGCCGGTCTGGAGGTCCTGCGCATCATCAATGAGCCGACAGCGGCCTCGCTGGCCTACGGCCTGGATAAGAAGAAGGATGAGCGCATCGCCGTCTACGACCTGGGCGGAGGCACCTTCGATATCTCGCTGCTGGAGCTTGGCGAAGGGGTCTTCGAGGTCAAAAGCACCAATGGCGATACCCATCTGGGAGGCGATGATTTCGATCAGCGCATCATCAACTGGATGGCCGAGGAGTTCCAGAAGGAGCATGGCATCGATCTGCGCCAGGATCGCATGGCCTTGCAGCGCCTGAAGGAGGCTGCTGAGCGCGCCAAGAAGGAGCTGTCTAGCTCGCTGCAGACAGAGATCAATCTGCCCTTCATTACCGCTGATGCCAGTGGCCCCAAGCATTTGATGGTGACCTTGACGCGCGCCAAGCTGGAGCAGCTGGTGGAAGACTTGATTGAGCGCTCGCGCGGGCCGGTGATGCAGGCCCTGGCCGACGCCGGCGTGCGCCCCGGCGATATCCAGGAGGTGGTCCTGGTCGGTGGCCAGACGCGCATGCCCGCTGTTCAGGCTCTGGTGCGCCGGATCTTTGATCGCGAACCTCATCGCGGGGTCAATCCTGATGAGGTAGTGGCCGTGGGGGCCGCCATTCAGGCCGCCGTTCTGACCGGCGATATTAAGGACGTCTTGCTGCTCGATGTGACGCCGCTCTCCCTGGGTATCGAAACAATGGGGGGAATCTTTACCCGCTTGATCGAGCGCAATACGACGATCCCGACCCGCAAGAGCCAGATCTTCTCTACCGCCAGCGACAATCAGCCGAGTGTCGAGATCAATGTGCTGCAGGGCGAGCGCGAGTTTGCTAAGGATAACCGCTCGCTGGGCAGCTTCATCCTCGATGGTATTCCGCCCGCTCCTCGCGGCGTGCCGCAGATCGAGGTGACTTTCGATATCGATGCCAATGGCATTGTGAATGTCTCGGCTCGCGATAAAGGCACCGGGCGCCAGCAGAAGATTACCATTATGCCCTCCAGTGGCCTCTCTCAGGAGCAGATCGAGCGCATGATCCGAGAAGCTGAAGAGCATGCGGCAGAAGATCAACGGCGCAAGGAGGAGGTCGAGGAGCGTAACCAGGCCGATAGCGCCGCCTATCGCGCAGAGAAAAGCCTGGCTGACCTGGGCGAGAAACTCTCTCCCGAGCAGCGTAACGAGCTAGAGACGAAAATCGCTGACGTCCGTGCTGCTTTGGAGGGTGACGATATCTCTCGCGTCAAGGCTGCACGCGAGGCGCTTGAACAGAGCTTCTATCGTGTCAGCGAAGCCCTCTATCGTCAGGCGGAGAGCGCCGATGGCTCTTCCTCTACCACTGCGAGCGGCGAGAATGGCCAGTCGCAGGGAACGACGCAGGACGATACGATCGAGGGCGAGTACAAGGAAATGTAGTTCTCTCACGTTAAAAGGACCTGTCGATGCCTGCTGGTAAACGAGATTACTACGAAGTTCTGGGTGTATCGCGCCACGCAAGCGAGGAAGAAATTAAGAAAGCGTTCCGCCGCCTTGCCAAGCAGTATCACCCGGACGCTAACAAAGAGCCAGGCGCTGAAGCGCGCTTCATTGAGATCAATGAGGCGTACGAGGTCCTGAGCGATCCGCAGAAACGCGCGGCCTACGATCGCTATGGCCATGCCGGGGTCGGCAATGGCAGCGGGGCGGCTGGCTTTGGCGGGTTCGGCGGTTTCGGCGATTTCGGCTCATTCACGACGCTCAACGACATCTTCGAGACCTTCTTCGCTGGAACGGCAGGTTCGCAGCGCCGGACGGGACCCCAGCGGGGCGCTGATATTCGCTATGAGCTGACGATTACCTTCGAAGAGGCCGTTTTCGGTTGTCAGAAGGAGATCGAGCTGCCTCGCTGGGAGACCTGTCCCCACTGCCACGGGAGCGGCGCTCAGCCAGGCACTTCGACAGCTCGCTGCTCCTCCTGCGGCGGTACTGGCGAGATCCGGCGCGTGCAGCAGTCGATCTTTGGCCAGTTTGTCAATGTGACCGTCTGCGAGCGTTGCCGGGGCGAGGGGCGTGTGATTACGACGCCCTGTGAGAAGTGTCGTGGCCAGGGGCGCGTGCGCAATAATCGTCGCGTGGTGGTCAATATCCCTGCTGGCGTGGACGATGGGATCAATGTGCGCGTGACCGGTGAGGGCGAGGTCAGTGCCCGCGGTGGTACGCCTGGCAACCTCTATGTGATCCTGACCGTTAAGCCCCATCCCTTCTTTAAGCGCCAGGGCAACGATATCATCTATGAGCTGCCCATCAGCTTTACACAGGCGGCTCTCGGTGACGAGGTCGAGGTGCCAACGATCGATGGCAAGGCTGCAACGCTCAAGATCCCCCCTGGTACGCAGAGCGGTCGCTCTTTCCGCCTGAAGGGCCTGGGCGTCCCGGTGGTCCATAGTAGTGCGCGTGGCGATCAGCATGTGATCGTGAAGGTGGTTACTCCTACAAACCTGACCCCCGAGATGCGTCGTCTCCTCGAAGAGTTTGCTCGCCTGGAGCGTGAGCAGAGCGAGCAGAACGATAAGAACATCTTTCGCAATCTCTTCGAGAAGACGAAAGATGTCTTTCAGTGAGCCTTGATGGCGCACCTGCGCTCGAAGAGTGCCTTCAGCAGGCCGGGGAGGTGAGGGCGAGGAGGAGGTCTAGACTTCTTCTCTGCCCTCCCTTCCAATGGGCCACTGAGGCCAGCCTGGCCTGATTTACGGCAAGGAAAGGGTGGCAAGCGCCTGGGGCGTGGTTTGGGTTGGGTCGCTCTCCGGGGATGGTGTTGCGCTTGGGCCAAACTCGGCCAGCACGGGCAGGTGATCACTGGCCTGAGACCCCGAGATGCCGTTGCCTTCCTGCACGACCTGGCAGGCCCGCAGCCGCGGGGCCAGTTCGGGACTGGCAAAGATGAAGTCGATCCTTCCCGCTGGCATGAGCGCCGGACAGGTGAAACCTGGCTCGTGCGGATGCTGGTGGCGGAAGCAGTCGATGTAGCCTGCGCGCTGCAGCAAGGCAATGCTCTTGCGCGGCACATAAAGGCCAGCCAGGGCGTCGATGAACCAGAGCGCTGGCCGATTGCGCGCGAGGTGCGCCAGCAGTGGCTGCAGAGGACGCAGACGGTCAGGCAGCACATAGGCAAGATGGGGATGGCCGTCGCGCTCTTGGCCCTCGTCAGGCAGGGTCTGATCCAGGTAAAGCACATAGCGTAGCAGGGCACTGGCTCGCAGCGGCTCGCCCGGAGCCAGCGCATTGAAGTCGCCCATGAGTAGGTGAGGCTGACCGTGCACGCCGGCCATGATGTTCAGAATGGCCTCGATCTCTCGCTGCCGCAGGTGCTCTGCGGCCCGCCCCTTGTGAAAGCTTGCAAGCAGATGGGCTACAAAGACGGTCAGCTCGCTCCCATCCTCCTCGCGCACGTGTATCTCCAGGACCGGGCGAGTCAGCACACCTGGCCGGACATGCACCCGGCTGGCAAGGACCGGTAGCCTGGTGAGGCAGGCCACCTGAAACTCATCGCCTGCCGTCGGGTGGTCTCCCCGAATCAAGGTCATCTCCAGGCGCTCTGCCAGCTCCTCTACAACAGCTTTCTCCGTTCCCCGGCGTGGATTAAGCCCCTCGGGCAACCCGATAAGGTCGGGCTGGACGGCGCTGATCAGGCGCAGCAGAGGCTCGGTGCGTCGACCCTCTCCAGCGCAGGGAGTCATGCCACCGGCCAGAATATTATATGAAAGAACTCGTGTCATCCTTGTCAGTGACGGTGCTCTTCGCGCTTTGCAGAACTTGCAAAGCTCTCTTGGCTGCTCGTTCGCCCTTCACCGTGCTGTGCTCCCCGTCGGCGAACGGCAGCGGGGCGCACAGATAGCGACCATGCTCTGCTCTCGGCTGCATGACCACTCGCAATTTAAGAACGGTTTGACCAGGGCGAAAAGCACAATCTGTTTCTCTCTGCTTCTCACTGTCTCTCGGTGGCCTCTCCCTCTGCTGTACGGCGCCGCGCTCTGCGTTAGCAAGGAGACGGTAAAAGCAGAGAGGGGAGCGGGCCGCTCAGGGAGAGTGCTGGATCGTCGAGGTGCTCGAAGGCGGGGAGTCGTAAAGAGGCTGGCTGGTTAGTTGGACCAGGTGACACCGGGTCAGGAGCCGAGCGAGCGTGTCAGGCACCAGAGGGGAGCAAGCCCAGCCCGCCGCTGTGGTGGCCTGCTCCCCCTGCTACTGAATCCAGCTTAGTTGCGAAAGATGCCCTGCTCAATCAATGCCAGGTGACGCGCTCGAGCAAGTAAGCTGGCAGCTCCTCGATGGCCAGGCGTACCTGAGTCATCGTATCGCGGTCGCGCACCGTCACCGTTTGATCCTCCAGGGACTGGAAGTCGACGGTCACGCAGTAAGGTGTACCGATCTCATCCTGGCGTCGGTAGAGGCGCCCGATGCTGCCCGTATCGTCGTATTGGGCCACCATCAATCGGCGCAGGCGCTCGTAGATCCCGCGGGCCAGCGTCACCAGCTCCTCGTTATTGCGCTTCAGTGGGAAGACGGCCACCTTCACCGGGGCGAGCATCGGATGCAGATGGAGCACGGTGCGTGTTTCGCCGCTCTTGCCCTGGGGATCAGGCTGCTCCTCATAGGCATCCAGCAGCAGATAGAGGAAGGTGCGATCGACGCCGCCGGAGGTCTCCACGATCCAGGGGATATAGCGCTCCTTGGTCACCTCGTCGATGTAGCTCAGGTCCTCGCCGCTATACTGGCTGTGGCGCGAGAGGTCCCAATCCTGGCGCCAGTGGATGCCCTCCCACTCCTGCCAGCCAAGGATCGTCTGATACTCGATATCGAAGGCCTGGCGGGCGTAGTGAGCCAGCTCATCGGGGCCATGCTCGCGCAGGCGTAGGCGATCCTTATGGTTAATCAACCCGCGATACCACTCGAAGCGGCGCTGTTTCCAATAGTCGAACCACTGCTGCATCTCGCTCGGGTGGACGAAGAACTGCAGATCCCACTGTTCAAACTCGCGCTGACGGAAGAGAAAATTCCCGGGTGTCACCTCGTTGCGGAAGGCTTTGCCGATCTGGCAGATCCCAAAGGGAATCTTCATCCGTGAAGACTTAACGACGTTCAAGAAATCCAGATAGATATTCTGGCAGGCCTCACCGCGCAAGTAGGTCTTCACGCGGTCGTCTTCGACCACGCCGAGGTAGGTCTCCATGAGCAGGTTGAAGGTACGGGGTTCCATCAGCTCGCCGCCATCGTTGGGGCACTTGCGCTGCTCCAGGTTCTCGGGCGGCAGGTGATCGACGCGGAAACGCTTCTTACAGGTCTTGCACTCGACCAGGCGATCCACGAAATTCTCGACGTGGCCGCTGGCCTCCCAGACGCGGGGATGAGTCAGGATAGCGCCCTCGATCCCCACGACGTTCTCCTGCGTCTGAACCATCGACCACCACCAGTAGCGGCGGATGTTATTGCGCAATTCGACGCCCAGAGGGCCGAAGTCGTAGACGCCAGAGACGCCACCATAGATTTCCGAGTTGGGGTACACGAAGCCGCGCCGCTTACAGAGCGAGACAATTTTCTCAAGAGGAACAAAAGCTGTTTCGCTGGTCTGTGGCTGTTCAAGCTGGGTCATAGGCGAGTGGTCTCCTCCTCTGCAAGAAAAATCGCCCCAGGCGTTCACGAACGCCAGGGACGAATATCGCCAGTGCAAGCCGCCCGGGGCTGACCTCTCTCAGGCGATATGCGCGGTTCCACCCTGCTTCTTCGCGCTCTGTGTCCCTGCCTGCCGCCTCTTCCGATGTGGAAGCTGGCCATTACAGGGCGAGAGGGAATCTCAGCGCGAAGCCACTCATTGTAGACATCCCGGCTCCGAAGCGCCCTTCACCGGTTCTGGATTGCCGGCCTTCCACCAACCGCCGGCTCGCTGTTATCCTCGACCGGTTACTCCTCTTCATCATCGCCGGTCTCGTTGTTCAGTTGGTCTCTCTGTCGGTCGCCAAAGGAATTGCTCTGTTAGCAGTCAGGAGCTTCTGTGTGTCTGTAGTATAGCAGGGTGTAGTGGTCAGTGCAAGAGGGCAGGACCGACCCGTCCCTGCCTGCCTGGCGTCTCCTGCCCGGCGGCCAGCCTGGCCGTCCCTGCTTGCCCCCTTCCTTCTTTCGTGCTACAATGAAACCATGAAACAAAATGGCCGTGCAAAGTCTCCCACGCGGAAGAGAGTTTTTCATGTTGAGCAGCACCGTAGTCTGTTGTCTGGTAGCGCGTT